>CAIRWO010000001.1 GCA_903882345.1 Candidatus Omnitrophota bacterium
CTCTATAGCTCTAACGTTCTCGTCATGCAAGCCAAAGACCAACTGCGCCTCATCCTGTGTTTCAATCTTTATTATTTTGTCCATTCAATGAGCGCATGATTTACGAATACGACAGTATGAGTAAATCATTTGCGCGAATTGACCCCGTACCCGGCTGGTACAAAATAGGTACGGGGTAAAGTTGTAGCTTAGTGTTATTTAAGATTCTCCCTCGTCTCCTTCATTTCTTCCACCGGGATATTCAGGACCTGTCCCGCATATATTTTGTTCGGACCTTTCAGGACGTCCCTGTTGGTGTCGTAGATCTTAGTCGATTTTTTTGTCGTGCCGTAAAATTTCTGAGAAATCTTTTGCAGCGTATCGTTTTTCTGCACGGTATATTTCTGGAAGACCCCCTGCGGGACAGCCTTTTCTGAATCTGTCGCGCCGCCATTGACATAACCGCGGTTTCCTTCGCTCGTCTCGGACGTAACTTCTTTTTTCTCCGCCTCCGGAGCAGCCTTTTTTGACTTCTCGAATTTTAACGGAGAGTTTAACTCGATTTCCATGACATGCGTCTGGCGTGTCATCTTTCTCTCTTTATTTTCCATGCCTTTGGGCGGCTGGCCCATGAGATAACCGTGGTTACCCATGGATAAATCCTGGTCTACCCTGTCTTTAGTCACCTCGTAAGTCCTTACCACGCATCCCGACAACACAAAAACAGAACCTAAGATCAAAACAGAAACGGCGCTACGTATTCTCATCTCTCTCCTCCTTGCGTAGAAAACGCACACCGGCCTATCCTTTAAGGCCGGGTGTCTTCTTCTTAACCTCAATGCTTAATTCTTTTAATTGTTTTTCGTCTACATCTGAAGGCGCACCCGTCATCAAGCAAAAAGCGGCGCTTGTCTTAGGAAAGGCGATCATCTCTCTGATGCTCGGCTCACCGGCAATCACTGCCAGCAGCCTGTCTATACCAAAGGCAAACCCGCCGTGCGGGGGCGCTCCGAATTGAAATGCCTCAAGTAAAAATCCGAAACGCTTCCGGGCATCTTCATTGTTTATTCCGATGATATTAAAAATCTTCTGCTGCAGCTCTTGATTATGTATCCTTATCGATCCAGAACCGATCTCCATCCCGTTAAGCACCAGGTCATAAGAACGGGATTTTACCTTATCGGGGGCCTTTTCCAATAACTCCAGGTCCTCGTTGGCAGGAGCGGTAAAAGGATGGTGCTCGCTCTCCCAGCGTTTTTCTTCGTCGTTATACTTAAACAGGGGAAAATCGACTATCCAGATAAAGGCAAAGTCGGTATTCATCTCCTTGCTTAAATCCGGCTTATCTGTCTGATATTTACTTTTAGCCTTGGCGTAACTCATCCTCGGAAAAGGTATCTTGATATCTATCCCCTTAAGCGCCTTAAAGATTTTTTGCATCATTTCTTCAAACAGGGAAAAAATATCTTCTTCGTCTATAAAAGACATTTCCAGGTCAAGCTGGGTAAATTCCGGCTGCCGGTCAGCGCGCAGGTCCTCATCCCGGAAACACTTGGCGATCTGGTAATATTTTTCAATGCCGGAAACCATAAAGATCTGCTTGAATAACTGGGGCGACTGAGGAAGCGCAAAAAATTTTCCCGGGTTCACCCGCGACGGCACCAAATAATCGCGCGCGCCTTCCGGAGTGGATTTGGTAAGGATCGGCGTCTCGCACTCAATAAACTCTTTCGCGTTCAAAAAGGTACGGAGAATATCATAAAGCCTGTGCCGCAAAATAAAATTATTGAATACCTTTTTCCTGCGCAGATCAAGATAGCGGTATTTCAAACGCATCTCTTCCGTAATATCGAGCTCATCCTGGATCTCAAACGGCGGGGTAAGGCTGGGATTTAAAATTTCCAGGTTCTTGGCAAGGACCTCGATCTCTCCCGTAGCTAATTTTGGGTTAACCGTATTTGCCGGCCGCCTATTAACTTTTCCCGTAACTTTAATCACGAACTCGCTTCTTAATTCCTGCGCATTTTTATAGGCATCAGGGGCGTCTTTGGGTAAAAAAACAACCTGCGTAAGGCCTGCCCGGTCGCGTATATCGATGAATATCAGCTTACCGTGGTCGCGGCGCGTCGCCACCCATCCGCACAGATCGGAAGAGCGTCGTGTAGGGAAAGAG
>CAIRWO010000002.1 GCA_903882345.1 Candidatus Omnitrophota bacterium
CTTAACGATGTATTTTGAGATTAATAAGAAATATTTATGGGCCGCGCTGGCGCTGGCGTTAAGCTTGATGATCAAGTTGTCCCCGTTATTGTTCCTGGGTTATTTCATCCTGCGAAAGCGCTTTAAACTGGCGGGATATACTATTTTATTGACGCTGGTTTTCCTGCTATTGCCGGCTATATATTGCGGTTTCGGGCTGAATTTAAAATATCTTCAGGAGTGGGGCAGCCTGTTGAGATCATCTCCTGTGGCGTTGTTCTATTCCGTAAAAAATTACTCTTTGCTTGCGTTTTGGTCCTGGTTTTTTGTCGTGCGGCACGAGCCGTTCCTTACGCTTGATTATCACCTTATTACAAAAGGCTTAACGCCGGCAGTTTATTACGCATGGGCGATCAGCTGTATTACACTGTTTAGCCTGTTTTTTTGCGACACATTTTTTAAAAAAGATAAAAAACGGGAGATCGTCTATTTAGATTACGCCTGTCTTTTTGTCTGCGCCGTCTTGTTTAATCCGCTGTCATATCTAAACACGCTTACGCTGTTGATCATTCCATATTTCTTTATTTTACGGTATTTATTCTATTTTAAACTGCCTAAGGTATGGTCTAGGGCAGCGATTGTGCTGTTGGTTGCCAGTTTTATTTTACCCATGGCATACAATAAGTTTTTCTTTAGTGATATTAAGCAATTTAATGATTCTTTGATATTCAGGCTTCCGATGCTGACGACTATATTGGTGTATTTATGCCTGCTATTTATTAAATTATCGCTTAAGTCTAAATCAGAGCCGGTTTCATCCCGGCCCCTATGAAACTCTTCCCCGATCAAACAATCGCAAAAGACTATCTCCCGGCGCATCTTGATATAAATGATGAATTCAAGTCGGCATTCGATCTTATGGAATACACCAGTGAATGCCTTTTTATCACAGGTAAGGCGGGGACCGGTAAATCCACCCTTCTAAAATATTTTAAGGCCAATACCGGTAAAAAGATCATCGTGTTGGCCCCGACAGGTGTGGCGGCGATCAATGTCGGCGGCCAGACCATCCATTCCTTCTTCAGGCTCCCTCCAAAGATCATTCAAAAGGATACCATAAAGCGCCTTAGAAACAGGAGCCTGGTCGATAATCTTGACATGGTCATCATAGACGAGGTATCCATGGTGCGGGCAGACCTTATGGACGGCATCGACTATGCTTTACGCCTCAACCGCGGCAGGATGAAGGTGCCGTTTGGCGGGGCCCAGATGGTATTTTTCGGAGATCTTTTTCAGCTGTCTCCCGTGGTCGAGCATGAAGCAAGGGAGCTGCTGGAGGAGCGCTATTCAACCCCTTATTTTTTTAGTGCTCAAGTGTTTAACGATTACAATATCAGGCCTATCGAATTGTCGACTATATATAGACAAAAAGACAGCTCGTTTATGGAGCTCTTAAACAGGGTCAGGAATAAAGAGCATACCGAAGAGGACCTGGAGACGTTAAATAAGAAGGTCGAAAAAGATATAGCGGTTTCTAAGAAAGACGATACGGTGATCCTGACAGCCACGAACAGCCTGGCAAACACAATAAATCAGGAGCGCTTATCAAAACTTCCCGGTAAGGAGATCACATACGAGGCGACAGCTACAGGGAAATTCGAAGAGTCGGCATATCCGACCGACGCCTGCTTAAAACTTAAAAAAGGCGCGCAGGTAATATTGCTCAAAAATGACCCCGACAAGCAATGGGTGAACGGTACACTTGCCA
>CAIRWO010000003.1 GCA_903882345.1 Candidatus Omnitrophota bacterium
AGCTAAACCTCGCCCTGAAGATACAAAAGGATAAAGGCGGAAGGTTAAGCGACATCGTCGTCGAGCAAAAGTTCATCAAGGAAAGCGACCTGATGTCTGTCTTAAGCCAGGGGCTGGGGTTACCGCTTATCGATTTAAGGCGTTTTAAAATAGACGATCAGGTCATAAATATAATCCCCGCGCAGGTTGCCCGCCATTATCAGATCATAGCGATATCAAAAATTGCCGATACGATTACCCTGGCCATGGCCGATCCTTTAAACGTATTCGCCATTGACCATGTAAAATATCTCACCGGTTATAAAATAAATCCGATCATTTCCACCAGCCAGGATATCTTACAGGCAATAGACTTGTCTTATCCGGATTCCGCGAAAGATATGATCGACAGCCTGGTCAAGGAAATGACCGTCTCTTCTATAGAGCTGATACAGGAAGAGAAAGAAGCAGGCCCCAGCGACACGGAATTGGGCCGCATCAGCCGGGAGGCGCCGGTAATCAAGATCACGAACATGATACTCGAGGAGGCGGTGAAAAAGGAATCTTCCGATGTTTTGATCGAACCCCTGGATAAGAAATTAAGGGTGCGTTTCCGGATTGACGGGATCCTGCAGGAGCAGCCCGCGCCCCCCAAGAGCATGCACGCGGCGATCGTTTCGCGCATAAAAGTAATCTCTGACCTGAACATTGCCGAACACCGCCTGCCGCAAGACGGCCGTTTCAAAGCCAACCTTTTGGGCAAGGAGGTAGATTTCCGCGTCTCCGTTCTGCCGTCGAGCTTCGGTGAAAAGGCCGCGATACGCGTGCTGGATAAATCGGTAAATATACTCGATATCGAAAAGTTAGGGTTCGGTGACAACGTGCTTGAGCATTTGAAGAAGTCAGCCGTCCTTCCTCATGGGATGGTGCTTGCCTGCGGGCCGACAGGTTCGGGTAAAACAACCACGCTTTATTCTATCCTTAAGTTCATCGACTCCCCGGAAAAGAACATTGTTACCGTTGAAGATCCCGTAGAATACCAGTTGGAAGGTATTAATCAGGTTACGGCGCGGCCGGAGATCGGCCTTACCTTTGCCAGCGCGCTGCGCTCTATTTTAAGGCAGGACCCCAACGTGATCATGATCGGCGAGATCCGCGATTTTGAAACGGTAGATATTGCCATCAAGAGTGCCTTAACCGGCCACCTGGTTTTATCTACCTTGCACACTACGACGGCATGCGGATCAATTGTCCGCCTGGTTAATATGGGTATTGAACCATACCTGATAAATGCCTCTTTGGTTTGCGTGCTCTCTCAGCGGCTGGTAAGGAAAATTTGCAGTTTCTGTAAAGAAGAATATACGATGAAAGAGGCAGTGTTGGAAAGCCTAAAGCTTAGTGCCGGTGGTAATGAAAAAATGAAATTTCTAAAAGGCAAGGGCTGTCCGCGCTGCTTGAATACGGGCTACAACGGAAGGTTGGCGATCGGGGAAGCTCTTGTTTTAAGCCCTAAGATCAGGGAACTGATCTTAGGCCGCGCGCCGGAAAATGCGCTAAAGCAGCAGGCTAGGACAGAAGGTATGCGCACCTTAAGAGAAGATGGGATCAACCTGGTAAAAAACGGCCTGACCACCATCGAGGAAGTTGTGCGGGTGACCGCACCGGATGAATGAGGCCACAACTTATGGAGCTTGTTTATATCCATAGGCGACATAAGTTGTTGGGCCGAATTTATTCCGCGAATGTGTAAAAATTTCTAACAAAATTTTTACACGTTTATGAGTCGGAACTGGTATTAATATGCAAACACTTAGAGAAAGTATCATCGACATCCTGCTTAAAAGCAAACGGCTGACAAAGGCTCAGATTGATGAAGCGTTAAAGCTCCAGAAAGAGTCTGATCTGCCGTTGCGCAAGGTTTTGGTGGAACGCGGCTTTATCGCGGAAGAAATATTATTGTCTTTGCTTGCCGAGCAGCTTTATATCCCTACGCTGCATATTTCCAAATATAAATTTGACCCGGAAATCGTCAGGCTGATCCCCGAGCGCATGGCGGTCCAATACAAGATCATTCCTCTTTCCCGGATGGGTAATACTCTTACCGTGGCGATGTCCGATCCCCTCAACATCTTTGCCCTCGACGATGTCAGGGCGTTTACCGGCTGCAGCATTGATACTGTCTTATGCCCGGAAGCCGAGATATTGAAGGCAACAGAAAAACAATATCGCGGAGAGACAAAAGATATGCAGGAACTTTTGCAGGAAAACGTACCTTCCGCCGGTGAGCCGGAAAAGAAAGAGATCGAAGTGCTGAAGACCGACGAGCTCGAGCTGTCCAACGCGGTCAAAGAGAGCGAAAAAGCGCCGATCGTAAAGCTCGTAGACCTGATACTCACTGAGGCGCTAAAAAACCGTGCCTCCGACATACATATCGAGCCGGAATACGATTTTCTGCGCATCAGGTACAGGATCGACGGCGCGCTGCATGATGTATTTAAAATTCCTAAGGTGAACCAGAACGCGATACTTGCCAGGACCAAGATCATTGCCGGCCTGGATATCACGGAAAGCCGCTTACCCCAAGATGGCAGGTTTAAGGTAAAGTTTGAGTCGCGGGAGATAGATTTCCGCGTATCGGCCCTGCCGACCACGTTCGGCCAGAAATTCGTATTAAGGCTCCTGGACAAAAATAATTTATCCATCGGCTTGGAAAAATTGGGTTTTTCCGAGGAACCCATGGCCATTTTCAAAGAAGCGATTGCCAAGCCGTTCGGGATGATCTTAGTTACCGGCCCCACTGGTTCGGGCAAATCCACGACTTTATATTCCGTATTAAGCCAACTGAATACTTCCGAGAAAAACATCATTACCATCGAAGACCCTGTAGAATACCAGATAGAGGGGATTACCCAGCTGCAGGCAAGGCCGGAGATCGGGCTGGATTTTGCTTCGGGTTTGAGGTCTTTATTAAGGCAAAGCCCGGATGTGATCATGATCGGAGAGATCAGGGATGCGGACACCGCGGATATTGCCATAAAAGCCGCGCTTACCGGGCAGCTGGTTTTTTCCACGCTGCATACCAATGACGCGATCTCCAGCATCACCCGCCTTATTGATATGGGGATTGAGCCGTTTCTCGTCGCATCCAGTATAATCATGCTATGCGCGCAGCGGCTCTGCCGTAAGGTTTGCCTTAAATGCCGTCAGCCGATGGATGTGCCGCAAGACTTTTTAAAAAAGATCGGCTTTGAAACGAAGGCAACGTTTTACCGGCCGGTAGGATGCCAGTATTGTAATAATACCGGTTTTCACGGCAGGATCGCCGTCCTTGAGGCGTTGATGATCAATGACGATATCCGGGAAATGATCATCAAGAAAAAATCTGTTGACGAAATAAAAAAATATGCGATAAAAGAATGCGGGATGGTGACCTTAAGGGATGATGCGTTCCTGAAGGTCAAAGAAGGAGTGACCACCCTGGAGGAAGCGCTGCGCATTACCACTGAAGAATAGCGGCTCCTGGCCGCAGAAAGAAAGGCATGTTGGAAACCGGCAGGATACTGATCATCAACGATGACGAAGCGATCTCGAAACACCTAAGGGAAGAGCTCACGGTCAGAGGAAAATACGTCGTTACCATAGAGCCTAATCCCCGTCAGGGGATCGAGACTTTTAAAAAGAACGGCTTTGCTATCGTGATAGTAAAGTTAAATATGCAGGAGATGTCCGGCCAGGAAGTTGTTAAAAAACTGCAGTATTTAGACCCCGATTGCGTAATTATCGTACTTGTTGAGCGTATCGATACCGGCACTTTACAGGAATTGTCCAGGCTGGGAGTTTACGATTTTATCTCTAAGCCGATCAACCTGGAAAAATTATTTTTTCTGATAAGAAAAGGGATTGATTTATA
>CAIRWO010000004.1 GCA_903882345.1 Candidatus Omnitrophota bacterium
GCTTGGGTGCGGCCTCAAGCAGAATATGGGCGGAATCAATACGAAGTTTTATTGACCAGATCGCGATCAGGATAGAGATAAAAAATGTTAGAAATGCATCAATCAGGTAATTTTTGGTATAAAAAATAAAAATCGCTCCGATGACCACTGCCACGCTGGATGCCGTATCACCCATCGCATGCAGTACTGCGCTACGGATATTCAAATCATGCGAACCGGAACGCGATAGTGAATAGATACTCACGCCGTTAATAACCAAACCAATAACCGCAATAAAGAGCATCTCGAATATCTTTATCTCTTGCGGATGGACAAACCTTGATGCCGCCTCGTAGACAAGGTAGACGGAAATAAAAATCAGGACGATGCCGTTGATAAATGCCGCGAGAATCTCCACCCGGTAAAAACCGTAGGTATGTTTTTTGGTAAACGGCCGTAAGGCAAGGACAATCGCAAAATAGCTCATCCCCAAGGCAAATAAATCCGTAACCATATGCCAGGCATCGGAAATAAGCGCAAGGCTGTTGGAAAATATGCCGCCGGCGAATTCAAGAAACATCCCTGCAGCCGTCAAAATCAGCACAAGCCGTAAACGGGAAAGTTTATTTAACCGATGATGCAAATGCTGGTGTTCAAGAGTCATTATCGGGTTACCTCTTTAAGTATTTAATAATCTCCCGGCAAAATGCCGGTAAGTCAAAAGGATTACGGGAAGTAATGAGGTTTGCGTCAACAACGACTTCTTGGTCAAGGTAATCTGCCCCGGCATTTACCACATCGTCCTTTATCGCAGAGAAACAAGTTGCCTTGCGGCCCTTTAATATGCCTGCCGAAACCAGCACCCATCCGGCATGGCAGATCCCCGCGACCAGTTTCTTCTTTTTATCCATCGTTTTCACAAAGTCATTAACTTCTTTATGTCTTCTTAAGATATCCGGGGCATATCCACCGGGGATGATCACCCCGTCAAATTCATCGGGATCCGCATCTTTTATGGATAATTCCTGGTCAGCAGGATAGCCCTCTTTGCTGACATACTGCTTTTTTCCCGTCCCCACGAATACGGTTTTAATCCCGTCTTCACGCAGGCGCAAATAAGGATACCATACCTCTAAAACCTGATAATGGTCCTCAAGCAAAACCGCTACCTTTTTCATCTTCATCCCTCCAATTCATCAATAATGCCGGCAATGATAAAATCGTTCTCCGTCAAGCCGCCGGTAGCGTGGGTAGTCAGGGTAATTTTTAATTTGTTATAAATTAAGGTGAGCGTTGGATGGTGCCCCTGCTCTTCGGCAATCAGCGCAACAAGATCAAGGAAGTATTTTGCTTCGGAAAAATCCCGGAACTTAAATTCTTTGAGGATTTTTTTGCCTTCTAGCAATTCCCAGCCGCGGCAGCCAGCCAATAATTGCTTTATTTTATCCTGCGGCATAGGCGGTGAGCTGATTTCGCAGGGTTTGCAGCGGGAAACTAAGCCTGCCTTTGCTGCCGGTAGAGGATTCTTGATGATCTCTTCCAGATTCTTCAGGGCGTCAGCGTAATCCGGCGGGTTGGTTAACTCCGGCACGATCTTAAAATACCTTAAGCTGTTATTTTTATCAATGATCAACACTGACCTTGCCAGGAGGTTCAATTCTTTGATTAACAGTCCGTAGTTTATGCCGAAAGAAGAAGTTTTATAATCCGAGAGGACAATTTCATTTTTAATGCTGTTTTCCTGGCAGAACCTTTTTTGCGCAAACGGCAGGTCCTTGCTTATGCCGATTACAACGATATCTTCGGAAAAGCCGCTCGCCCTTTTATTGAACTCCTTCACCTGCAGGTCACAGACAGGAGTATCCAAGGAAGGAAAAGACGAAATGACTTTAATCTTTGTGCCAAATCCGGAAAGCCTTATTTCCTTTAAATCCTGAGAAACCACGCTAAAATCCGGCGCCGGAGAACCTAATTTTAAATTTCTTCCCACCAGGGTAAGCGGGCTTGTTTTAAAAGTTATTTTTCTTTCCATATCACCTCCGGCCATATATTAGGCGGTTGAGCTTATTAAAGATTAAAATTGAAATATTTTTTTATGGCCAAAACAATAAAAAAGTTCAAAGCGGCAACACCGATAGCAATACCCAGCATTTCCCAAAATCGTACCTTAAAATTAACTCCTTTGGCCACTGATACATAGAAAGTAAAAATAAATATCACTCCGGTGGCAAAGAATACTGTCGCTGCCATAGCAATAAATGGATTGTTAAAAATAAAAAACGGCAGGATCAGCAAAAATACAGTGAAGAGATAGACGATCCCCGTATAAACGCAGGCCTTCAGCGGGCTGCGCAAACCTTCTTCTTTGGTGGAAAGATATTCTGAGCCGGCCATGGATAATGCCGCGGCAATACCGGTGATCAAACCAATGACCGCGATCAGCCTGGTTTTTTGCAAGGCAAGCATGAAGCCGGAAAGCGCGCCGGTTAACTCGATCAAGGCATCATTAAGGCCGAGGATTATCGAACC
>CAIRWO010000005.1 GCA_903882345.1 Candidatus Omnitrophota bacterium
AGCAGGACCAGCAGGGCGGCATCATCTCAATTGAGTCTAGTATCGCGCTTTCCAACCTGATGCTGGTATGTAAACAATGCAACCGGCCTACCCGCGTAGGTTTTGCTATCGCCAATGACGGTACCAAGACCAGGATCTGTAAGGCCTGTAAGGAACAAATATAATGAGCGAAAAAAAGCCGGCACCAAGATTACTGGAAAAATACAGGGGCGAAATAATTACGCAGATGATGGAGAAATTCGCTTTGAAAAATAGATTCGCCGTCCCGCGGGTGGAAAAGATCGTCGTGAATATGGGCGTGGGCGAAGCGCTTCAGGATGTCAAGATCCTGGAAAAGGCAATGGAAGAATTGGCCTTGATCAGCGGACAGAGACCGGTGATGCGCAGGGCAAAGAAGGCGATTTCTAATTTTAAGGTCAAGGAGAACCAGCCGGTCGGCTGTAAAGTTACGCTCAGGCGCGGGATGATGTATGAATTTATGGACAGGCTGATCAACGTTGTGATGCCGCGTATACGCGATTTCCGTGGTGTGCCCACCGATTCTTTTGACGCGTCCGGTAACTACACGCTCGGGTTAACGGAACAGAGTATATTCCCGGAGCTGGAGATCGATAGATTAAGCCGTTCGCAGGGCATGGACATAACTTTTGTAATCAAGAACGCAAAGTCTGTTGAACAAGCGAAGGAATTATTGCGGCTGTTCGGTATGCCGTTTAAACAGGCGGAGAAATAGATGGCAAAAACTTCACAAATAGTCAGATGGAAAAGGCCGGCGAAATTTTCGTCGCGTAAGTATAACCGCTGCCATATTTGCGGCCGCTCAGGAGGTTACCTGAGAAGGTTCCAGTTATGCCGGATCTGTTTCCGGGAACTCGCCTGGCAGGGGTTAATACCGGGCATAAAAAAAGCAAGCTGGTAGTCTAAGAGGGAGCATAAAAAAGATGTCAACGACTGATTTGATCGCGGATGCCTTTACAATCATACGCAACGCCACAATGGCAAAAAAAGAGAACGTAGATATTCCGGCATCCAATACGGTTAAAGCGATCATGGAAGTTTTAAAAAAAGAAAACTACATTGAAACCTTTAAAGAGATAGAAGACAAAAAGCAGGGCCTGCTTCGGGTCTATTTAAGGTATTTGTTCGGCAAGCCCGCGATAAGGAACATAAAAAGGGTATCGCGTCCGGGTTTGCGCAGGTATGTCAAGGCCGACAAGGTGCCGGTGGTATTAAGAGGTAAGGGCATTGCCGTAGTCTCAACTTCTAAAGGCATAGTCACGGATAAGGAAGCCCGGCAATTGGGCCTGGGCGGAGAAATTATCGGATATATTTGGTAGGGGAAAAAGATGTCAAGGATCGGAAAAAAACCTGTAGCTATACCTAAAGATGTCAAAGTGGAAATTAAAGACGGGCTACTTTGTGTAGAGGGGCCAAAAGGTAAATTGAGCCGTCCTTTTTCCGAACGCTTAAAAATGGAAATCAAAGAAAATCAGGTTTTCCTGACCAGGGTCGTCGATACTAAACAGGACCGTTGCCTGCATGGGCTTTTCCGTGCGCTTATTGCCAATATGGTCAAGGGCGTCAACGAGGGCTATGTGAAAGAACTGGACATTGTCGGGGTAGGTTTTAAGGC
>CAIRWO010000006.1 GCA_903882345.1 Candidatus Omnitrophota bacterium
CCAAGCTCTTTGGTCTCTTTGGGCTCTTCTGCCCTTGGCCGCCTGACACTGAGAATTTCATCGATCATTACCGTACCGCCGGCATCTCCTCGCCGTACAGGGGAACGCCCTTTCTTCATCGCCGCAGGACCGGCTTTTCTGGAAGGATTTTTATATTGGGCAACTAACCCCGACTCCGAATATTCCCCAAACTCCTTAAGGCGCCGCGCGGTGATCCTCGCAGCCGGAATAGTATCTTTATCAAAGTCACCTTTAATATGCATATCATCGACAAAAATAAACCCATCAACAAAACCATAAAGAATACGATAGGGGTTGCTGCCGATATTAAATCGTAACTCAAACACTCCGGCAGATAAAGAACCGGATAAAGAATGGGAATAATTTCTGTTTAAGCTTGAACCTTGTTCTTCCAACATAGATAAAAAATGTATCATTTTATCCCTGACTACGGGTGGCTGATCTTTAAATGTTCTCAAAATATAAGGTTTACCCCTGCCGTCACGCGAAAAAACAATTTCTCCCGCCTTTGGCTTGATCGACGCTGCATCGCGCGCTAAAATTTCATCGGCCGGCTCTTCCCCAAAAAATCCCTTTATAATCCAATATTTACCATCCTTGTCGGCAAACGGCGCATCAAAAACCGAAACTCGATCGCCATTCTGACCGGATAAAAGCGATAAGTCATCTTTGGCCACAGAGGCCGCGTTTTTTACTAAAAATTTTATCTCTTTTACTTCAACATCTCCTTGCTCTTTTCCCTCAAACATATACTTTAAAACCAGCACATGGCTATCGCCCTGGCTCTTTTCAAAACGTAAGTCAAAAACCTCACCCAGCTCACCCAACGATCCTGCTTCTTTACCCAAAGCCAGTGCAATATCCTCTGTAAGAGATTCATGGGGCATATGCTCAAAAAAATCCTGGGCAACAATCAAAACACTATATTGCGTATTAAATACCTCAGCCCGCGCCGGGTTAAATTCCGGCATAGCGATCGCAAACCGCGACTCTCCCATATCATATACTTGCCGGCTTGGCGGCGGCAGAAAATCTTCAGTCGGCGGCTCATCGACAACCGGCTCCGACGGCTCCAGCTCCGGTTCCGGCTCCAGCTCCTCAAAAACATCAGCTTGAGCGGCAGCCGCGCGTGCCGGAACTTGTAAAATTTCTTCAAAATTAACTTTACCGCCCGAACGAACCAAGGCCGGCAAAAACGCGGCAATCGCCAAAGTGATCGCATCCGCAGAAAGATCACTGCGCAGCGCAAGCGCTTTGCCTTCTACCGCCCCTTTAACTATCGCAAAACCCTGCTTGGCGGCATAAGCCGATATAACAGCATTAAGCAATGATATTTTGCTCCTCATCGGAACATCAACTTCGAAACGCTGCAACGTAAGCCCGAAAACATCCAAACGGCCTAAAACATATTCCAGCATCTCAACACCGCTTCCGGCCTTAGATAAGGCCGACATCGCGCTGATCAGGCTGACCTTCTGATTCAACGTAAGCAAGCCGGTATCAGCGCTTAAATCGGCGTCGGCAATACCCAGCTTCTCCTGAATAATCGCCAGAACCCTTTCTGCCCGCGCCGTTTGCGGCGCGAACATTGTAATATACGAAACTGCCGTAACTACGCGTTGACGCTGGCTTAAGCTTAAGCTATCCCAGCGCCCAAAACCAAATTTCTCCTTAATGCCGTGTATATACTCTTGCCAGCGCTCAAAAGATTTGCGCTGGCCCACGGTGTAGACCGCGTTGATGATCTTGTCTCTATAGCTGTCCTTTCTGGAAAAATCTAAACCCAATTCATCAACCAGCATGGCGTAAACTTGCCGGGCATTGGCTAAAGAATCCCGCGGGGTTTGCCGGGCAATATTATAAGCCACTTGCAATGCACGCGGC
>CAIRWO010000007.1 GCA_903882345.1 Candidatus Omnitrophota bacterium
AGCAGGCCAAAGAAAATGCCTGCGATAATGATCTTTAGGATTGGAGCGCCATTCGGGTTGCCGGAGATAGCCGGCTGGCTGAAATACAAAAATGCCGCTAAGGCAAGCGCTAAAAATAAAAAAATATTAATTCCGGTAAATACCAGATTAAAATAAAAAAACGAGTTTCCCTGTGCCTCATATTTGACAAAAGGTAACTTTATGGAGGCGTCATTTGCGGCCACATTATCCAGAAAAACGAACGAAAACCGTGAATATAGCCAGATTAGCAAGACGCAGAGGCAGAGAATCAAGCAAACAACAGCCGTCACTATCAGGATAATAAGCGCCGGACTCGCCTTTTCTTTTTGGGTTACTTGGGATGGTTGGCCGGGGGCCGTGGTGACGGCTGGGATTAGACTTTTGACGGCGTCAACCGCGGGGGTTTGTTGCGTGCTTGCGGTTTGAGTTTTTTTTGTTTTTAGAAAATCAGAGGGAAGGTCTAGATTCAGGCGGCCGGTATTGGCAATATAGCCGGCCATAAAAGCGGCAAATCCCATGATCAGCCATTTTTTAACCTTAAACGGCCGGAAGTTTAATGTCGCCGCCCATTCCATAGAGGCATGAATTAATTGGGCATAATCACGCATGGGTTTATTATAATACATCTTATGCAAATAACAATAATTTTCCGGCCCCCCAAGTATCGGTTGACAGACTTTTTGACAGGGGTAGAATAGCATAATCAGGGAGAACATATGTTAGACGAACAAGATCCACAAAAAAATGTAAAATTGGTGAAAGCTGCGTTTGCCGCGGGTTGTTTCTGGGGTGTGGAGGAAGTATTCTCACAGGTAAAAGGAGTTGTAAAGGCCACATCCGGGTACGCGGGCGGAACACTCAAAAATCCCACCTATAAAGATGTCTGTTCGGGTAATACAGGCTATGCCGTGTCTGTGGAAGTGGAATTTGATCCGGCAGCAGTCTCTTACGAAAAATTACTCGATATTTTTTGGGATATTCACGATCCGACTACCCCCAACAGACAAGGGCCGGATATCGGCAGTCAGTATCGCTCAATCGTCTTTTATTATACGCCGCAACAGGAAGAAGCGGCGCTGGCGTCCAAGAGTAATGTTGCGCAATCCGGAAAATACGGAAATCCAGTCAGCACCGAGATCGTTGCGGCAAAAGAATTTTATAAAGCAGAAGAATATCACCAGCGTTATTGTAAAAAACATGGTATGAAGGCGACTTGTCACATACCACTCAAGTAACTTGGTAACTTGTCCCCAATAGTTTATATGGAGGAATAAAAAATGGCGATGTTTTCTTTTGATATTGTCTCGGAAGTTGACCTGCAGGAAATGGATAACGCGGTGAATCAGGCGGCAAAAGAGCTGTCCCAGCGTTATGATTTCAAGGACAGCAAGGCTTCTATTGCTTTCGACCGGAAAGAAAAAATCCTTACTTTGATCGCGGACGATGATTTTAAAATGCGCGCCCTTACGGATATTCTGGCTACGCGCATGGCCAAAAGAGGCATATTCCTGAAGTCACTCAAATTCAACCCGCCTGAAAAAGCTTTTGAAGGTTATTTACGCCAGAAGGTAGAGATCTGCATGGGCATTGATAAGGAAAAAGCAAAGGAGCTGACCGGCATCATAAAAAATATCGGCCTGAAGGTTCAGACGCAGATCGAAGGAGAGAAGATCAAAGTCAGCTCGGCAAAGAAGGATGAATTACAGGCGGTTATCGTCCACTTAAAGGGTCTGAATTTTTCCCTGCCGCTTAGCTTTTGCAATTACCGCTAACCTTCGGGGGACGTTCCCCAAGGTGCCACCCTTGGCCACAATAAGTGCTTATGGATAAAGAAGTTAGAAGGGGGATTCTTTGAAGGCAAGGAGGTAAATATGGCTAAAGCATTAGTGATATATTATTCCCGGAGCGGAAATACCAGGAAGATGGCCGAGGCAGTGGCCGGATCGCTTAAAAAAGAAGGCATAGAGACCGTGCTAAAGGATGTCTTAGATGTCTCGGTGGATGAATTAGCGGGTTTTCAGGCAATAGTCATCGGCTCTCCCACTTATTACGGCACAATGAGCGCCGAGATAAAAAAAAACTTTTTGACGATTCGGTAAAATTACACGGCAAGCTTGACGGCAAGATTGGGGCGGCGTTCTCTTCCAGTGCGAATTTGGCCGGCGGCAATGAGACCACGGTCCTGGATATCTTAAAGGCGATGCTCATCCACGGCATGATCATCCAGGGTGACTTGCAGGGCGACCATTACGGCCCGGCAGCCATCGGTGCTCCGGATGAGCGCTCACTCAAAGAATGCGCGCGCCTGGGCCAGCGCTTAGCGAAATTATTGAAGAAATA
>CAIRWO010000008.1 GCA_903882345.1 Candidatus Omnitrophota bacterium
CTCCGATAAACGGATGCGCTTTGATCATATTCAGGGAATTGCGGTAAGCGGCGATCCGGTCATCGTTACAAAAGAACCTCGCGGGGTTATATCCTACTTCTTTTGCCCAGTTTTTTATTGGCTTAGGAGCGATAAACGGCGAAATTAAAGCAAGGACAAGCAAGGCGCCGATGAGGAATTTATTTTTTCCGGCAATGCCCAGGAAAAGTAAAGCAATGTAAGCCGCGAGCAGCGTAGGCCGGGAATAGGTGAGCACTATGCCGGTAAGGGCAAACAGGCTGGCGATCGCCGCTGTTGTTTTGACTGTCTTTTTATGGGAGTAAATGGCAATGCCGAATACCAGCGGCGCCAGCGCGCTTAGATAAACACCCAGCACATTGGGGTCATTAAATGACGCCGTAGCGCGGGTAAGCCCGATAACAATTGAGGCAGGATACCCTCTGATAAAATCCCTGCCGGTTGCCACCTGCCAGATTGCATCTGTGGAGGCCAGCATCAATCCACAGGCAGCCGCAATGATTACCCTTGCGGCATGTTTTTTGTTTTTGACTTCCCCCGCGACCGTAAAAAAGATAAAGGCGTATTGCAGCAGCCTAAAAATTCCCCCCTTTAGCGTATCTTTCAGGTTTATGGAATTTAAGACGGATAAACAGGTAATCATAAAGAAAAATAAAAGCGGGAGGTTGATTTCCGTCCTGGCGAATAAGCGCTCTTTTTTGATCATCTTTTTTGCCAGGAAAGACGCGATCAAGAGGCCCATAAATACATTTGCCGGCGCCGGCGCTATAGCGACTGAAAACGGCAAAATGATGATCAGCCAGTAAATTACCCGATTTAAAAATGAGGCAAGCGAATTTTTCATCTTAGATTGCGGTTAATCGCTAAAGCGGTATTTTATGATCGCGAAAATTGCCTGCACGCCGTCTGCCCAACGGATTTTTTTACCCTCCGAATAATTCCTCGGCTGGTAGGAGATCGGCACTTCCATTATCTTCAGTTTATTTTTCAGCGCTTTTGCGGCTACCTCAATATCCATATCGAATTTCGTTGATTTAAGGCGCATAGCGTTAAAGACCTCACGCCGGGTTAATTTATAACAGGTAAAACAATCGTTAAGCTGGGTATGGAACAATGCGTTCATTAAGATCGCCAGGAAGCGGTTGCCCAACCTGGGCATCAACAGGCCGTGGTAGCCTTTTGTGAATCTTGCCCCGAATACGATATCCGCGCTCCCGTCTTTTATCGCCGCGATAAGCTTGAGATAGTCAGCGGGATTATACTCAAGGTCGGCATCCTGGATGATTACGTAGTCGCCTGTTGCATTGGAGATAGCGGTAAGGACGGCTGCCCCCTTGCCGCGGTTTGAGGTATGGTGGATGATTGTCAGGTTATCGACTTGTATCTCGTTTAATATCCTGTCGGTCCCGTCGGACGATCCGTCGTCGACAACAATTACCTCCTTATCGATATTCACGGAGTTTATTTTTTCCAGGATCTGCCTTATGGTTTTCGCTTCGTTGTATACGGGTAAGATTACGGAAAGTAGCGGCATTTATCCTCCAAATATTTTTTTACGCATGGCCCAAAAATATAGTTTTAGGTAATTCGGCAGCAGTTTGAATATTTTAAAACTTGATTTTCCGCGCGTCCTCTCTTTCCATACCGTGGGGACCTCCCCGATTTTAAAGCCCCCAAAGTATGCCTTCAGGGGGATCTCCATGGATATTTCAAACCCTTTAGCGCGGATATCGATACCATCAATAACGGACTTCCTGTACATTTTAAAGGCATTGGCGATATCGTGCGTAGGTATACCTAGCAGGAAATAGATCGATCTGCCGGCAAGGCATGAGAGAGTGCCTTTAAACCGTGAACCGCCAAGCCGGGCGCCTCCTTTAATGTAGCGGCTGCCGCAGACAACATCGTATCCTGAAGTCATCTTTTCGTACATCTGCCTGACTATTGACAAGTCATCGCAAAGGTCGGCCATCACCGGAACAATAAACTCTCCCCGTGTATTTGCAAAGCCTGCCTTTATGGCGTTTGCAAACCCGGGCTCAAGAGGATTATCGATCATCCTCAAGTTAGGGAACTGCCTGTTCAGCTTTTCAACGATTACTGCCGTATTATCGGTTGAGTGGTCGTTTACGACAACAATCTCGTAATCGATTTCCGAAGGCACTGTTTTTATTATTGTAGCGACAGCATCTTCAATGTTGTCTTCTTCGTTATGAGCTGGGACGAGTATGGATAATTTCATATATTTTAATTGTTTCGTTACGAAAAACCGGCATAAACTTTCCGGGATTATCCGTTGCCCATTTATCCTCCATGGGGAATTCGGTTCTTTTTGTCTGGTGCAGTGAATAGATAAACAGGTAATCCGTGCTTCGCTTAAGCAGGTTATTCAACCAGGCAGAATAATCGGCATTCCCCCGGTAATTGCCTTCTTGCTCTAAATTTTTATGCAGGCTTTCAAAATCATAGCCCCAATGATAATGCGAGCCGGGGAAATAATGCAACTTCGCCGGTTCGGTTTTATTAACCGATACATAGTAAACATTATTCTTGAAATTGGTCCCGTACAAGGGGAAAGGCACAGGCCTTCCGGTATAAGCGACATTTGCGGAACGTGTATTTTCATTAAGCCAGGCCCAGGCCTTTGCCGCATCCGGCCAGAAACCCGAATATTTT
Organism: Candidatus Omnitrophota bacterium; assembly: GCA_903882345.1. Taxonomy (GTDB): domain Bacteria; phylum Omnitrophota; class Gorgyraeia; order Gygaellales; family Profunditerraquicolaceae; genus CAIRWO01. The sequence continues at coordinate 2,695 of CAIRWO010000008.1, forward strand.
ACCATTTTTACGTAATTTGGGAATTCATTTTTTTTATAATAGATCTCTGCCAGCCAAAGGAACGATATAAAAAATACCACCAGAAAAATTATGAAAGCCGGGTTCCTAAAC
>CAIRWO010000009.1 GCA_903882345.1 Candidatus Omnitrophota bacterium
AAGCCCGGCGGGACGGGAAGCTTGAGATTTTTGTGGCCGGCCATTTCCGCAAGGTTTGCGCCTTTACCGCCCAAAAGATTTTTCATACTCTCGTTGCCGTCTGCCTTGCCGCCGCCGAATGAATACACGTACTTTTTTACCATTGCTTTTAAAACCCTCCCCTTCCCGCAGAAAGCGGGACACCAATCCATCCCACAAGGGTGGGACACCCAACAATCCTTTATGTTGGGGTGCCTATAGGATTGGGTGCTGTTAAGTTAGTTTTTTTTCCAGATACTGCTTCAATTGATCAATGTTTATCCTGTCCTGCAGCATCGTGTCCCTGTCGCGCACCGTAACCTGCTGGTCTTCCAACGACTGGACATCGACGGTAATACAACAAAGCGTGCCAACCTCGTCCTGCCTGCGGTAAAGCTTGCCGATCGCGCCGGTATCATCGTAAACCGTAACAAAGCTTTTCTTTAAATCCTGCGCTATTTTTTTAGCAAGTTCAACGATTTCCGGCCGGTTCCTCAAAAGAGGGAAGACCGCCGCTTTTACCGGAGCCAATTCTTTATTCAATTTCATGACTACGCGCGTTTCATCCTTTACCTTTTCCTCGTTATAGGCGTCGGTCAAAAACGCCAATACGCTCCTGTCCACACCTCCCGACGGCTCAATGATATAAGGATAGAATCGCTCCTTTGCAACTTCGTCAAAATAACGCATGTCCTTGCCGCTCAGAGCCGCATGTTGTTTTAAATCAAAGTTAGTGCGATTGGCAACCCCTTCCAGTTCGCTCCAGCCAAAAGGAAAATTATATTCCATATCCGTGCAGGCCTTTGCGTAATGCGCCAGCTCGGTTTTATCGTGCGGCCGTTTCCTTAAATTATCCGCCTTCATCCCCAGGCCAAGATACCAGTCAAAGCGTGCGTCAACCCAGTATTCATAAATTTTGTCTGCTTCCGCAGGATTAACGAAATATTCGATCTCCATTTGTTCAAACTCGCGCGTGCGGAAGGTAAAATTACCCGGCGTGATCTCGTTACGGAATGACTTACCGATCTGCGCGATCCCAAAGGGAAGCTTGGGATGTTTTGTATCGAGGATATTTAAAAAATTTACGAACATACCCTGCGCAGTTTCCGGCCGCAGGTAAATCAGGTTCGCCGCATCTTCAATGGGCCCCTGATAAGTTTTAAACATCAGGTTAAATGCCCTCGCTTCGGTCAACTCGCCGCCGCATTCGGGGCAGAATTTCTTGCCTTTTAGATCTTCTGCTTTAAAACGTTTTTTACAGGATTTACAATCGCTCTTTAAATCAAAAAAATTATCCACGTGGCCGGATGCCTCCCAGACCTTCGGGTGCATAAGGATCGCAGTATCCATACCGAAGATGTCGTTACGCTCATAGACAAGCGATTTCCACCATGCGCGCTTTAGATTATTCTTCAGCTCGACACCAAAAGGCCCGTAGTCCCAGGTGTTGCTTAAGCCGCCGTAGATGTCGCTGCCCTGAAAAATGAACCCGCGGCGCTTGCAAAGTGAAACTACCTTATCCATAAGATTTTCAGACGTATTCATAGAGTTTTAGTTTTAGCGCACATTGAATAAAATGTCAAGGTAAACTTGCATCAGGCATCTTTTTTATTGTTGAGATAATCGATAGCACCTTTGACAAATCCAGTATTTTTGCCTTATCCTTGATATAGATCTTAAAGTACCCGCCTGCTCCGATGATGTTACAATCAAAATAATTTTCCTTTGTTCCGATATTATAGCCGATAAAACCTTTCTGTGTTGGGCTGGTAAATTTGATGATCTTTACGTTATGCTGATCTGCCAGGTTCGGGATAAAGATGCTTTTCATCACGACAAAAAACGCGTCCACAACGCTGTTTATTTCATTTACCCGCGCATACATTACGCGGGAGATAAAATCGTAATCGTTATTGATAGAATTATTTTTTAACTGAGGAAAGAGCCGCACAAAAAAACCCTCTGGTTCGTAAAGTAAATAGATCGTAGCGCCCTTGGCCCTCTGCCTCCATTTCTTATAATATACTTTCGTGATCATCTGCTTAACTACCGTAAAGCCTTTCGGTAGGAATATCCGAATTCCCGGAAAATTATAGGGCCTCAGCTCGGCAAGATAAATTTCATCAACCGCAGGATTTACCATTTCCTCCTGTGGCGCGATGCAAAGGACGGGAATATCCCGGCAATTACCTACGGCTGTTTCGATATAAAAGCTTAAAATTTTCGGTCCCCCGAACCTCGCCACGAACAAAAGCCCGGTAATCACAAAAAGAGTAATTAAGCTGATCCTTCTTATGCGTTTTTTCATCTTTCTAGCTTATCAAGTTCCTCTTTTTTTATCGTAAAACTGTGCTCGGCCGCGGGGAATTTACCTTCCAGGACCTCGTTTTTGTAATTTTCAATTGCCTTTTGGATTTGCGGTGCGAGGTTGATATACTGCTTAACGAATTTAGGTTTATACCTTTCAAATAAACCGACCATATCATTAATCACCAAAACCTGGCCGTCGCAGTATTGGCCCGCGCCAATACCGATCGTAGGTATTTTCAACATGCCGGTAATCATTCCGGCGATCTTATCAGGAACGCATTCCAGCACGAGCGCAAAGCAGCCTGTTTTTTCAAGCAACACAGCCTGTTCAATCAAACGCTGGGCAGCTTCGGCATCCTTACCCTGTACCTTAAACCCGCCTATCTTATCGGCAGTCTGAGGAGTCAGGCCGATATGCCCCATTACCGCTACACCGGCCTTAACAATGCCTTCGGTAACCTGGATGCATTTATCAAACCACTCTAGTTTCACCGCGTCACACTTTGCTTCATTAATAAACCTCAGGGCATTTTTTACCGATGCATCGGGATCAACCTGGTACGAATCATATGGCATATCGCCGATAACCAAGGCATGTTTTACTGCCCGGGTTACTGCCTTGGCATGATGCAGCATCTCCCACATCCCCACCTGAGTAGTAGATTCAAGCCCCAGGACAACATTTGCCAGGGAATCCCCCACCAGGATCATATCAATACCTGCCTTGTCTATCAAAGAAGCTATAGGGTAGTCGTAGGCAGTAAGCATGGTGATCTTACGTTTATTCTTTAACAACAAAATATCCTGAACAACGGTTTTATCCATTTCTCTCCTTAATAATTTTTATTTTAACGCCCGGAAATTTTTCCGCCAGGGACTTTCCTTTTTCTTCCCCCAATACAAATATAGCCGTTGTCAGGGCATCAGCGACCAAAGAATCATCAGCAACTACGGTTACCGATGCCAAACCGGAATTAGCCGGCATTCCTGTCCGAGGATCAAATATATGGCCATACCTGGTTCCGTCTTTAATAAAAAACTGCTCATAATCTCCCGAAGTGGACACTGCCTTGTTGATCAGCCTAAGTTTTCCGGAAATGCCTTTTTTGCCGGGATCGGCAATCGCCACCACCCAGGGTTTTCCTGATTTTGAACCCAGGCAGTATATCTGGCCGCCGGCATTGATCAGGCAGCTTTTTATTGCATTCTCTCTTAACTTCCTGACCGCGCAGCCAACAGCGTATCCCTTGGCAATCGCCCCTAAATCAATTTGCATGCCCGGGACAGCGAATTTTACAAGGTTATCTGCAGGGTTTAAAATAATCTTGTCCGTTCCGACCATTTTTAGAGTTTGCGCGATCTCAGCCTTCAGCGGCAAATAATATTTCTTGTCCCTAAACCCCCACAGCTCAACTAACGGTCCTACGGTAATGTCGAACGCGCCGTTACTTAAAGCCCAGAATTCTTTGGATCTGACGATGATATAATAAGTTTCCCGGCTGACTTTCAGTTGGCCTGCGGAATTTAACTTGCTTACTTCGCTGGCCTGATTATATTTACTGAGCAGGTCTTCTATGCGTTTAATCTCGCCAAAAGCGATTCCTGCTGCTTTCTCTTCGGGCGAGATGACTTCCACGAACGTCCCCATCATCACGCGCGACTCTTTGTATAAACGCGGTGAATTATCACAGCCGCTTATAAACATAAAACCTAAAATGCAGCCAACACCTAACACCCAACACCTGACACCTAATACTTGTTGCCTGACAGGTTTCATTTCTTAATCGCCTTCAACAGTTCATCCAGCGGCAACGTATTAATTACATTGGCCTTTCCGAGCCAGCCGCGCCGGGCAACATATACGCCCAGGTTCATCGCATTCAGCTGGTCCCGGCTGTGTGCATCCGTGCTGATAGCCAGCTTCACGCCCATTTCTTTGGCATGGCGGCAGTTGGAGTCATTTAAATCAAGCCGCTGCGTAAAAGAATTGATCTCCATAGAGGTATTGGTCTGCCCGGCAACTTTAAAAAGTTCATAAAAATCCAAAGCGTAAGCCTCGCGCACGCCCCAGAGCCTGCCCGTAGGATGGGCAATAATGTGTACGTATCTATTTTCGCACGCCGTTATTAACCTTTTTGTTAACTTTTCCCGTGATTGTTTAAACCCGCTATGAATAGCGGCAACCACGATGTCAAATTCTTTAAGCACGCTGTCAGGATAATCCAGCTTGCCTTCCGAATCAATATCCACTTCCGTTGCGAAGAGTATCGTAAAATTCTTCAGGCCCTTGTTTAGCTTTTCGATCTGGCGTTTTTTCTTCGCCAGATCAGCAATGCTCAAACCACCGGCGATCTTTAGCCCTTGAGAATGGTCGGTAATCGCAACGTAGGAATAATTTCTTTTTCTGCATCCCTCAACCATTTCTTCGATTGAATTGTTGCCGTCCGACCATCGCGAATGCACATGGAGGTCGCCTTTGATATCTTTCGGGGAAATCAATTCCGGAAGCCTGGCCTGCATTGCCAATTCGATTTCACCGTTATCTTCACGCAGTTCCGGCTCGATATAGGCCAGCCTGAGCGCTCCAAACAGCTCTGCCTCGCTGCGGCCGCAGACAAATCTATCCTTTTTAAAAACACCGTATTCGTTTATCTTTAGCCCATTTTTTATCGCCAGCCTTCTGAGCTTGATGTTAAAATTCTTTGAGCCGGTAAAATATACCAGTGCCGCGCCAAAAGACTTTTCTTCCACCACCCGGCAGTCTACCTGCACACCTTCTTTCGTACGCACGGAAGACTTAGTCGGGCCTTTAGCCAAAACATCTTTCACGGGAGGTAATTTTACAAAAACATCCATAATCTTGGCGGGATCAGGAGAAGTAATCAATATGTCGATATCCCGCACCGTATCTTTCCTGCGCCTCAGGCTGCCGGCGGAAGAAATTTTTTTAGTCTGCGCTAATTTTTCCAGCGGCCGGATAAACCCATCCGCAACCTGCATGGCTACGGCAAGAGACATACGCTGTCTGCCCTGTTTTAATATTTCGATGCCTTTTACGATGTTAGAGACCGTCTTTTCCTTTATGCCGGCCAAGCCGGCTAATTTTCCATTCTTAATCGCCTTCTCCAGATCGGACAGTTTTTTAATATCCAACTGTTCATAGAGAAGCTTTGCGGTCTTAGGGCCGATCCCCGGTATCTCCAACAGTTCCAATATTCCGGCCGGCACCTGTTTCTTGAGTTGAGAGTAAAATTTTATTTTCCCGGTTTTTACGAACTCTTTTATTTTGTCCGACAGATCGTCGCCTATCCCCGGGATTTGCTTTAGCTTGTCCTGCCTTGCGTAATCTTCGATATCTTCCGTAAGGTTTTCTATATTCTGCGCCGCCCGCTCATATGCGCGTATGCGGAAAGGATTATCGCCTTTAATCTCTAAGATGCTGACGATCTCCCGGAATATTTTAGCGATTTCCAGATTTTTCATACCTCTCCAGAATCATAGCTTGCTTCAATCGCTTTTATCAGATCCACCAGCATCGCGTTGACCGGCACGGATATCCCCAGGCCCTGCGCCTGACGCACGATAACCCCATTAATAAAATCAATTTCTGTTCGTTTCTTTTTTAAAACATCCTGCAGCATGGAACACACATTACAGGCAGTAGCTTCGCATACTGCCTCTACCTTTGCCAGAGGATCGTCGTAAATAAGCCTGATTTTTTTTCTCTTGGCGACCTTAGCCGCTTCGCTTACTGCCTCTTGCATTATCCGGCGGCCAGATTCAAGCTCGATCAGCCTGCCGTTCTTAACGCGTATAATTGCGCAAAGCGCATTGATTCCCACGTTTATAATCAGCTTTGACCACAAAAGGCCCTTTATATCACGGGAAATCCGCGTCTCCATCCCGGCCTTATTAAAAATTTCCCTGATAGAGCGCATTTCCACCGGGATCTTGCCGTCTATGCGGCCGATTATCGTCTCTCCTTTTCCCGCATGCTTAATATGGCCGGCGCTAACCAGTGTTGCCCCTTGGTTAGTTACGCCTCCGATTACCTTCTCTTGCCCGGCTACTTCGCTGATAATTTCAACATTACCCAGGCCGTTTTGCAGAGTCAAAACGCGGGTATTATCTGCGATAATCGGCTTAACCTGGGTTATTGCCTCTTTTGTGTTATAGGATTTTACACAGATTATAATTAAATCCGCTGTACCGACCTCGGCAATATTTGCCGTAACCTTTGGATGCGCCTGCCAGGAACCCGAGGTAGCTTCCACAATTATCCCCTGTTGTTTAATCTTGGCAGCCTTCTCGCTGTTTTTATCCAATAGCCAGATATCTTCTTTAGTCCGTGACAGGTATGCGGCGAATAAACAGCCCATTGCTCCCGGGCCAACGACGACTATTTTCATATTTACCTCCGCTATTTCGCAGCTAAGCTAAAAGCCTTCAAGGCATCGACGACGCTTTCCGATTTCAATTTTTTCCCAAGGTGGAAATTTAAAAATGAGTTCAATACAAAGTCCAATTCTCTTTTTATCTGGGGGTTCATCCCCAACGTCAGCGCATTCCTGAATGGGCTGCGTTCGATATGGAGAATGGAAGCCACGGTACCACGGAAAATCGAGCGTGCCTTGAAATCCTTACTCGAACACTGCTCACACAATAACCCGCCCATCAGGATACTGAACCGTGACTGCCCCATAATTTTGGCGTCGCAGCAGACGCAGGAATCGAAATGCGGCTTAAATCCGGATAAGGCAAGGAGTTTTATCTTAAACATCGTGGTTATCTTAGCCGCGTCGTGATAAACCTCCAGTTCCTTAAGCACCTCAAGCACGAGATTAAAGATCTCTTCGTTAATATCTTCCTGGGGCATAACCGCATGAATAAGTTCGGTCACGATCCCGCCTGCGCCGGCCTTGAGCATATCCTGCCTTATGCCGCTGAAGTTATCTTTTATATCGCACTGGCTGACAAGATGTAAGGTAGAATTCCTCTTGCGGTAAAATATGATCTCATTGAGAGAAAACGGCTCGAGAGTGCTGGCAAATTTTTTCGGCTCCTGCCTGATCCCTTTCAAAAGGCCGCTAATCTTGCCGAAATCCCTGGTATAGAAATTTGCGATGATCGATGTCTCACGGAAATCAAACTTATTTATTATGATCGCTTCGGTTTTATGTATCGACATTGGTCCTTCCGATCTTTTTTAGGATCTTTTCAGACTTATTTTCCATTACTGTCCTTTGCCCGGCGGTTTTATCGTCATAGCCCAAAACATGCAATGTGCCGTGGATAACATAAAGCAATAATTCATCCGGCGGCGTTGTCTTAAAAACTTGCGAATTGATGGCAGCCGTATCCGTAGAAACCGCTATATCGCCTGTGTTGAAGGCAATAACATCAGTAGAGGTATTTTTCCCAAAATATTTCCTGTTCAGCCGTTTCATCATTTTATCGTCAACCAAACAGACGGAGATTTCCGGGGATTCTTTGACCGTTTCTGATAAAATCGTTTGCCTAACAACTGTTCTTATTTTTGACAAAAGCAATTTACCGACAGGTATCTTTTTCTGCAGGTTTAAAATATTGATTTTAATGCCGGAGTGGCCGCGCATAAGTTCAGTTTACAGACCCCGTAATTATTTGGGACTTTCCGGATAGGTAATACGACTGTGGTATATGCCGCTCAGTATTCTGATGAATACAGCCGATATCTTTTCCAGGTCTTTTAACGTCAGATCGCACTCATCGAGCTGGCCGTCTATAAACTTATTGTTTATGACTTTATGGACGAGTTCTTCGATATTCGACGAGCCCGGTTCTTTCAAGGTCCGAGAGGCTGCTTCCACCGAATCCGCCAAAAGGACAATCGCCGTCTCTTTTGTTTTTGGCTTGGGGCCGGGATAACGAAAACCGGCTTCGCTTACCTCCTGATCTTCCTCCAGGTTTTCCAGCGCCCGGCGATAGAAATAAAAGACGAGGCTAGAGCCGTGGTGCTGTTCAATAAAATCTATAAGCCGGGGATTAAGTTTATATTTTTTGGCGAGTTCAGCGCCTTCTTTCACATGGTTCATAATTACCAGTTTGCTCAGCGTGGGAGGCAGGCTGTCATGTTTATTCGCCTTTAAGTCAAGGTTTGAGTTTTCGCTGAAATATTCCGGCTTAGAGAGCTTACCGATGTCATGATAATAAGCGCCGATCCGCGCAAGCAGGGCATTGGCGCCCACTGCCTGGCAGGCAGCATCGGAAAGGTTTCCGACGATAAGACTATGGTGATATGTACCAGGCGCCTCCATAGTCATACGCTGTAGCAACGGCTGATTAAAATCCGCCAGCTCCAGCAGGCTTATATTGGTAGTCGTTTTAAAAAGATATTCAAAAACCGGCAGGATGCCGATGACGATAACGCTGCAGATAATGCCGTTTGCGACCAACACGGCGTAGCGGTCTAGCTGCTGCAGTTTAAGGCCTTCGATAAAAAACAGGGTAGCTGCCTGAACAACGCCTACTATCAGGCCGGTCCGGATGATCACGCTGCGCTTCCTTGCCCCGAAGACCAGGATGCTTGAAAGGCTGCCGCTAATCATAAATAAAAGGCCTAAATAAAAATCATTTCCCGCCACAGACGCGACCGCAAAAGAACCGGCGATCGTCAAGAGCAGGGACAACCGTAATTCGTTAAATAATATTACCGATAGCATCGGCACGACACAAAACGGTATGTAGAATACGGATTTACCGTGGCTGACAATAAAATATGCCACGGAGAAAACCAGCGTAAAGAGAAAAGACAGGTCAAGCAGGTTATAATCTCTTAGGAATGAACGCTTCTGCGAAAACTTAAGGTAGACAAACAGGGATAGTAAAAATACAGGGATAGCAAAGTTTACCCTGAGGATGTAACTTATAAAAAACAATAATGCCGTGCCACAGGCAATCTTTATCTTATTTAGCGTGATTAATGTTGTCATAGGCTTCGATAATCTCCTGGACAAGCGCGTGCCGCACGACATCGGCGCCGGTAAGATAAATGAATTTTATACCCGCGATATCTTTAAGGATATCCTGCGCCTGCAGCAGCCCTATAGGCTTACCGTTAGGCAGATCGCTCTGGGTTATATCCCCGGTAATCACTGCCTTTGATTCAAAACCAAGGCGCGTAAGGAACATCTTCATCTGTTCGGCAGTGGCATTCTGCGCTTCGTCCATAATAATAAAGGCATCGTTTAAGGTCCTGCCGCGCATATAAGCAAGAGGGGCTACTTCAATAATGCCGCTCTCAAGGTATTTTTCTATGGTCTCCGCCTCCATCATGTCATAAATTGCATCATAGAGCGGCCGCAAATAGGGTGCGATCTTTTCCTGCATGTCTCCGGGAAGGAATCCCAAGGATTCACCTGCCTCGATCGCCGGGCGGGTAAGGATGATCCTACGCACCTCCTGCCTTCTTAAGGCCTCCACCGCGGAGGCCATCGCCAGGTAAGTTTTCCCGGTACCGGCAGGCCCGATGCCGAAAACAATATCGTATTCTTTTATCGCCTGCGCATATTCCCGCTGCCCTTTAGTTTTCGGGCCGATCAAATTGGAATTAAAAGAGCGGGTAATGTTTTCCACGGGCATCCCGGACTCAACCGCCTTTTCTTTCTTAAAACCCCTGATGGTAAAATGCAGGTCTGACTTACTCAACTGCCCTTGGCCCGAACGGATCGCGTTTAAGAAGTGCTCAATGACGCTGCAGGCCTTCTTTATATTCGTGTTTGTGCCGCTGACTTTGAGATGTTCGCCGCGCAGGATTATTTTGACCTTGAATTCCTTCTCGATCGTTTTCAAATTCTCGTCGAACTTGCCGAATAACTGCTGAATATCACGATTATCGTCAAATTTCAGGTTTAATACCATGGCGAGATCCTCCCTTGGCCCCCTTCTCACGGAAGGAGGAAGAAACTTTATTAAAGTTCCCTTACTGTAAGGATAACAT
>CAIRWO010000010.1 GCA_903882345.1 Candidatus Omnitrophota bacterium
CAACTTCAGGACTATTCTTTTATAAACTGGTTTGCTGCTAGCCATTATTCGCCGATTTTATAACGCGTGAATCTTCTGATGACGATATTTTCGTTAAATTTAACTACTAAACTCCCCAAATAATCTTTTATGGTAATGCTAGGATCTTTAACGAATGCCTGATCTAAAAGACAATGATTTTTATAAAACAATTCTTTATCTTTTTCACCTTCCAGCGCTTCTGCAGGAACATCTTCCCGACTGATATAGGTTGGATTTATGGCGACTATCTGCATCGCGATATCCTTGATAAACTGGCAGAACTCGCCGTTACGGGCAACAAAATCCGTCTGGCAATCCACTTCCAGCAATACCCCAACCTTGTTGCCAAGATGTACATATGCCTCAATCCTGCCTTCTTTAGTGCCTTGCCCCTGTTTTTTTGCTGCCAGCTCCAGGCCCCGTTTACGCAATAGCTTTACCGCCTGCTGCAAGTCTCCGCCTGTTTCTTCGATGGCCTTGCGGCATTCTGAAACGCTGGCAGAGGTCATATTTCTTAACTCTTTGATTAAATCCAACGATACCTTCATCTAATTACACCTTTCTTTTCAGTTTATTCTTTTCGTCCGGCGTCGTTTTGAGGCGGCCTTTTTTTAGCTTTGAGCCTTCGCTTTCCGGCTCCGCTGTTTCCACGATCTCTTCGATTTCTTTGATCTTTATTTCCTCTTCAGGAAGGACAACCGGCGCCTCTTCGATTTTTTGCTGCTCCTGTTTGATCGCCACCCCGGCTTCCGATAAATAATTCAAAAATCTCTTCCTGCCTTCGATCACCGCATCGGCAACCAGAGTGGTGACTACGCGGATGGATTTGGTTGCGTCGTCATTGCCCGGTATAGGGTAATCAATTACGTCCGGATCGGAATTAGTGTCAATAAGGCCGATTATCGGTATAGCCAGCCTCCTGGCCTCTCTCACCGCCGTCTCTTCCTTTTTTGTATCAACGATAAATATTGCCTTGGGCATACGCTCCATCTGGGCAATACCGGCAAAATTCTTGTTTAACTTGGCTAATTCCTTTTCCAAACGGGCAATTTCCTTCTTAGTAATCTTGGAATAGGTCCCGTCTTCCTTCATTTTCTCTATTGCCTTAAGCCGGTTTATGCTTTTTTTGACGGTAGAAAAGTTAGTCAGCAGCCCGCCTGGCCAGCGCTCGGTTACATAATACATACCCGCGCGCAGCGCCTCCTGATGGACGACTTCCTGCGCCTGCTTCTTTGTACCTACAAACAGGACAACTTCGCCCTTAGAGGTAATGCTCAAGAGGAAATCGCGCGCCTTATTCACGCACTCTTCCACCTTCTCTAGATCAATAATATAGATTCCGCTCCTTTCCCCAAAGATAAACTTTTCCATCTTCGGGTTCCAACGCGAAGTCTTGTGACCAAAATGAACTCCTGCTTCTAATAATTGCTTGACTAATTCTGATGGCACTGTAATTCCCCCTTTTTAATTGTTAAATCCGGATTTTTACGATGTTTGACCTTATATAACGATTTTTTAGCAGAATTCTATAACTATAACATATTTTCATTTAAATGCAAATATTTTTTAGCCCTTCTTGCATTTGATAGAGCCTTTTATAAAGGCCGTCCGTACTAAGCAGTTCACTATGACTACCTTGCTCAACGATCTTGCCACAGGAGAGGACAACTATCCTACTGGCGTTCCTGACGGTCGATAGCCTATGGGCAATCACAAATACGGTGCGGCCTTTCATCAGGCTATCCAGTGCCTCCTGCACCAGCCGCTCTGATTGGGAATCAAGCTGCGAGGTTGCCTCGTCCAAAATTAAGATTGCCGGGTTCTTTAGTAGCGCCCGGGCAATGGCAATCCTCTGGCGTTCGCCGCCGGAAAGCTTCATTCCGCGGTCACCGATAACCGTATCATAACCAAGAGGTAAATGTTTAATAAAATCATGGGCATGCGCCTGTTTTGCTGCCTGTTCAACAGCCTCTACCGAAGCCTCTAGATGCCCATAAGCAATATTTGCCTTTATTGTATCATTAAAAAGTATTGTATCCTGCGTTACTATGCCGATCACCTGCCTCAGCGACTTAAGCGTAAAGTCTCTGATATCCCTTCCGTCGATGAGGATCTGCCCGTTTTTCGGGTCATAAAAACGCGGGATCAGGTCTAGAAGAGTAGTCTTGCCGGCACCGCTGGGGCCGACAACCGCAAGCACCTGGCCCTTTTTTATTTCCAGATTTATACCGCTTAAAACCTCGTGTTCGCCGTAACTAAACCAAACATCTTTAAAAATAATTCTATCCTTAAATCCGCTTAGCTCAACCGCCTCAGGAGCCTCAACAACAGTAGGAGACGTATCCAATACTTCATAAATGCGTGAGGATGCCGCCATTGCCTGCTGGTTAATTGAATGTACCTGGCTTAATTTTTTAAACGGCCGGATCAAAGACAATAATGAGCCCAGGAATAGCCCGAATATACCAAAGGAAAGCTTACCGGCGATTACCTCTTTGCCGCCGATAACAAACACGGAAATCCCCGCAACGCAACCCAGGAATTCGGTCGCCGGGTTAAGTAAGAGCATCCGTTTGATCGACTTCATCGATATTTTATAATAATCGTCATTAACTTGATTAAACTTCTTTATTTCATAGTCCTCCATATTAAACGCCTTGACAATCCGCGTGCCGAGTATTGTTTCATAAAGGAGGGAATTTGTGTCTGCCATTTTTTCCTGGCCGCGGCGGGAGAGCTTTCTTAATACTTTACCGACCTTAAGAATGGAAAAACTGATGACTGGAACCATGAGAAAAACGATTATTGCCAGCTTTGCGTAAATAAAGAAAATCAGGCAGGTAAAGATAACTACCTGAAAAGACTGATACAACAAGTCAGTAGAGCCGTAAGAAACCGCATTCTCCACGACTTTTACGTCATTGGTAACCCGGGAAATCAGCTCTCCCCCGCGTTTATGGGTAAAATACTCCAATGACAGCGACTGGAACTTGGCAAAAAGCTTGGCTTTGATATCCCTAACCACCCGCTGGCCAATATCCGACATATAATAGCTCTGAAGAAACCCAAATAACCCCTTAAAGAAGAATAAAACGATAATTCCGATGGCCATATAGCTTAAAAGCGTAGCCGGCGGGGTATTGTTTACGCCCTCCACGAAGTTGGCCACAAATGGCGGCAGCTTGGAAGGGAAGATTATCTTTCTATTGGTCAAGACCTTGTCCGCCAACGGTACGATCATTGCCAGGGATACGCCGTCAAACATCGCAGAGAAGATCATGAATATCCCTGCGGCGCTGAATATGCCCAGGTATGGCCGGACGAATTTAAGTAACCTCAAATAATCGCGCATCTTTCGCTCCTCTTAAAATTCTTAATATAATACCACAATAACCAATGCTTGTCGAGCAAGGATTTTGCCCGCCAAGCCCTGCCTTTAAGCTAGTTTATTAAATGCCCCTGTCGTATTTTCTCGCTCAAGAGCCAATTTGCCCCACAATGGTTATATTTAGGGGCACGCCAATGTTCTTTCGCATTTCGGCTGCGCTGAACTCGCCCTTTTTGCTCTAGCAAAAAGGTCTCGAACATACATCGCCGTCCCGATATTGCCGCCTATTCAGGCGGCATCGAGA
>CAIRWO010000011.1 GCA_903882345.1 Candidatus Omnitrophota bacterium
ACCCAATTCGTTAAATCGATTATCCCCTCGATATTTTTACCCATAATAATCGTAAGGATATTAACCTGCGTTTCCTTTGAACAGTGTTTTTTTAAAAGAGTTACAGCATTCATCGCCTTTTCCCAGCAACCTTCGCGGCCTCTCAATGAATCATGGATGCTGCTATCAAGGCTATCTATAGAAATACCTATGAAAGATACGCCGCTATCGGAAATCCTCATGGCCATCGTTTCATCGATCAGATACCCGTTAGTTGAAAAATGTGTTTTAAATCCCAAGCTGGCGCCAATTTTTATTATATCCAACAGGTCCGTCCTTAAAAGCGGCTCACCGCCTCCGAAAGTGAGAGAGAAAGGGTTATTAGCATGTTGCCTAAGCTCACAAAATATTTTTTTATACTCATCAACCGTTAATCTATAAGGATCATGCAAATCAGTATTCCTCTTCCATATATCGCACATCTTGCATCTCATCATGCAACGGTTGGATATGGATAGATCGCACTGTTTTATCTTAACGGTCATCGCAGCTCAGCCTTTATTACATTATACATCTCATCTTGTAAGATTTCTTTCCCTAGTTCACTTAAATGACAATGGTCGCTAAAGAACCTTTGCTCCGGGATGCCCCCTCTAGATTCAGCGGCCATCCTGCCGTCAATATCAACCAAGGGTATATGATATTTTTTGGCAATCTGCTTGGCTATATTGTTCGTTATCCTGTTTGCCCGATGCGGCTGGGCATCCAAAACATAAGCCCTTTCCAGGTGCGATTTTGCCTTTTCAAAATCTCCTTCGGCATAGCATAATTTTCCTATTTCAAACTCCAGCATCGGATCATTAGTATCTGTTCCGACAGCCGCCTTTATCTTATCAGGATCGATTGCTTTAACGAACGCATCGTAGGTTCCGTATAAACTGGAGTAAAACGGCGGCCTTCCAAGCCGGTTATAAGCAACCGCACAGACAATCATAGCGATACCTTTATTCTTTGCCAGCCTGACCATCTGTTCAACATTGTTTTGATACGTCTTATAGATGCCTGTTTTCTGTTTTTCGTCAAAGCTACGGCCCCAAACTACATTTGTGGCAGGGGAAAATAAAGGCCGCGCCTTCTTTACTTCATAGAATACTCTGGAAAAAAGCTGATAGAGCCTGATATTAAGCATAGATTCATTAAGGCGGCCGAGGAATCCTTTGTCGCCGCCGGGAGTTTTCAAGCATTCTTCTTCAAATTCATTGTGACCGCTGTAAAGTATCACTAAATCAGGATCATATCCCAGGACCTCCTGAAAGACCAAAAGAAGACGGGTAGTCCCGTAAGAAAGCCCGCCGCAGTTTATTATTTCAACTGTCTTTCCGGCGTATCGGGCCTCCAGTTGCTTTTTTAGGCGTTCAAAGCCACCTAAATAGTTTATGGTTGAACCGCCGAGTATAAAAATCCGGTAGTTTTCAACCGGCTTCTTCACGGCAAACCGCTGTTCAATAAAAATTCCTGTTTTGCGCGGCGAGGTAACGTAAAATCCCTTGTCCGCACCTTCTGTGAATACCCTGTATTGTTCATCTATCCTGAAGGCCAGATCCGCAGGGTAGAATGAGAAGCCGCCCAGCCTGAGCGTTATTTCTGCGAACAGGAATAATAATAACCCCGGAAGCAAAACGAAAATAATTGTGTTCCTTTTTCTCATCCCGCCACAAAGTCTTTCTCAAACTCATCAAAGCAATTTATCAGGTGATGGCAATTATTCGTGCATTTTGCGATATCGTTCCTTACCTTATCCGCTTTTTCGGAATACCAAACATCGAGCAGGCTGTCTTTCTTGATGTTGCCCACACATGCAAAGTCATAGCACAAAAATATGTCGCCTACCGAACTCACCAATACACACCTGTCAAGATTACATTGTTTTCTTTTTACGAATTCCCCCGGGTTTTTATAATAAGCCTGGAAAGCCATGAGCTGGCTGATGGGGTTTCCTATCCGGTAACCCGATCTTTTTAAATCGATTATTTCCTGGATGATGGCGACTGTTTTCTTGGTGTCCTTAGGCCATATGGCGCCTAATTCTCCGTCGCGCCAATTTTTATCCAATGCAGTATTATTCGGCTGCATTGCCGCCATAAAATTAATTGATCCGATCTTTAGGTTTTTATTGGCCCATTCCACAAGACCAAGTATGGTATCCTGGTTTATCTCATAGAATACGCAACAAAGGTTTATATAGATATCTTTGCGATACTTGTGAAGATAGTCTATGGCATTCATCGCCCTTCTGTAAACCCCGTCCCGGCCCCTCAAAAAATCATGGATCGGTTCATCTATACTGTCCATTGAGATACTAATGGATTTTAACCCGGAATCGGCAATGCGCCTTGCCATCGCTTCGTCAATAAGGTATCCGTTTGATGCTATCGAGGTATTAAACCCCTTATCAACACTGAACCTCACGATGTCCAGCAACCCGTCGAACATCAGGGCCTCTCCACCGCCCAGGTTCAGCTCAAAGGGGAAATCGACTATCCCCGCCAGGTCAGAAACACAGCGTTTCCATTGTTCGATATTCGGCGGATCCTGGCGATCTTTTACGTAAATATCATCCTTCCATTTCTCGCACATCTTGCACCGCAGCATGCATTTGTCGGTTATGCCAAAACAACAGAACCCGGGTTTCGTAGTACTCGTTACAGCCATCAGCCTTTCCTCCATTAACTGCGAATTAAATCCGCGCCGCGGTTTCGCCCCGCCTGAATAAAAAAACATTGCAGCTATCCGGGAAAATAGCCCATTCACCTACCACCGAAAAACAGTCTTTTTCCGCCCGTAAATGTTCCTTAGGGATAATATCCGATGCCCTTATATTCTTAGGTAAAGAAACGTAATTGCCGCCTTCGACCAGGCAAACAAGATAATCACACCGCGATATGTCAAAGCCGCGGTTTTTATAAGGCAGCACGGACCCCTCAAGATGGTAGCTGTCGTCTGAAATTGAACAATACTGTGTTTGCGGGAAAC
>CAIRWO010000012.1 GCA_903882345.1 Candidatus Omnitrophota bacterium
GCCTCCGCGCACCTTAAGCCAATATTGATCCTTGCTTTAAATACCGGTATGCGTAAAGGTGAAATCCTAAGCCTTAAATGGCACGACTTAGACTTTAAAAACAATATTATATATATCAGGCAGTCTAAGAGCGGAGAGAAAAGAGAAGTGCCTATGAATATGTTAGTTAGGAGGACTTTAATCGCAGTGCGTAAGCATCCGGATAGCCCTTATGTATTCTGTAATACTAACGGAGAAAACTACGCAAATGTGCGAAAATCTTTCTTTACAGCATGCAAGAAATCTGATATATTAAAGTTTCGTTTTCACGACTTGCGCCATACTTTTGCCAGCCATTTAGTTATGGGCGGTGTGGATTTAAACACTGTTAGGGAGCTATTGGGCCATAAATCGCTTGAAATGACACTCCGTTATTCCCATTTATCACCCGACCATAAGCAGCGTGCGGTATCTACTTTGAACAGGCAAATGGACACTTTTTGGACACCGGAGCGTAACAAGGAAAACGAGGAAGTTTTTGACTTCTCTCAACTATTTGATAATAAAGAAGTTGTAGCTTAGGGGCCCATAGCTCAGCTGGTCAGAGCAGGTGACTCATAATCACTTGGTCCGGGGTTCGAATCCCTGTGGGCCCAGAAATACAAGGTCTACAGGGCATTTAGCTCAGTTGGTTAGAGCGCTACACTCACATTGTAGAGGTCAGAGGTTCAAGTCCTCTAATGCCCATTAAAGAAAGCTTTGGTAAAAATGGAACCGCTAAATTTAAAGACGCAGTTAGGCAATTTGATCAATCTCCAGCAAATCGACTCGGAGATCTATAAGCTAGAGCGGGAAAAACAGGCCAAGCCCGAGGAAATTAAAGCGATCGATGCAGCTTTTGAAAGTAAAAAACAGGCCTTGGCAGCCCTGGAAAAGACCTATCTTGATTTACAGAAGCAGAAAAAAGACAAGGAACTAGAACTCGGCTCAAAGGAAGAAGCTGCCAAGAAACTCCAGGGTCAGCTCTTCCAGCTTAAGACAAACAAAGAATACCAGATAATGCTGCAGCAGATTGCCGACGCAAAAGCAGATGCCTCTATGATCGAGGAGAAGATCCTTATCATCATGGAGCAGATGGATAAGGTAAAGGTCGATACGGATACGGAAAAACAGAGACTAAAAACAGAAGAAACAACATTCAATGTGCAGAAAAATACGATCCAGACGCGGATAAAGGAGATAGACGACCGCCTCGCTGTTTTAGAGGGGCAGAGGAAACAGGCTATCCCTGGTATCGACCCGAAGATATTCGTCCAATACGAAAGGATCCTTACCAACCGTGACGGTTTGGCGATCGTCCTTGCTAAAGACAATTCCTGTCAAGGTTGTAATATGTTTGTGCCGCCGCAGGTAATAAACCTGATAAAAATGTATGAACACATCATTACCTGCGAGACCTGCAACAGGATATTATACATCGACGATGAAATTGCTTGATATTTATATTGACGGGGCTTCCAAAAACAACCCCGGCCCTGCCGGCATCGGGGTGATTATCTGCCGCGAAGGAGAGGTCATAAAAAATATTTCGGAGTATATCGGCGAGGCAACCAATAATTGTGCCGAATATACGGCGCTGATTTACGGCCTGCAGGAGGCGCTGGTGAGCAAGGCGGAAGCGGTTAATATAAATTCAGACAGCCAGCTTCTCTGCCGGCAGTTAAATAAACAATACAAGGTTAAAAGCCCGGGAATTATCGGATTGTATAATCAGGCAACACACCTGCTGTCGGCTTTTAAACAGTTTTCCATAAATTATATCCCGCGTGAGCATAACCGCGGCGCGGATAAATTGGCAAACGCAGCGGTTAAAAAGGCATTAAAGAAAAAAGTTTAGGCAGACAGGACGTGGCTGCCCCGCCTTTGGCGGGGAGGAAAGTCCGGGCTCCAGAGGGCAACGTAGTGGGTAACGCCCACCCTTCCGGCGAAAGCCGGCAAGAGGAACAGAGCTACAGAGACGAGTCCCGACGAAAGTCGGGGGTGAAACGACGCAATCTCTACGGGGAGCAAGGCCGAATAGGAGATGAGGAGTGAGCCCGCTCCGTTAATAATCTCGGGTAGGCTGCTTGACCCCGGCACTAATGCCGGGGCTCAGAGGAATGGCCACTTTAGGAAGCGGATATTCGCATCCCACACAAAACCCGGCTTATCCTGTCTGCTGATAAATTAAAACAAAATGGCACCCGGCCTTAAAAGGCACCTTGCCTTATCGGATAGGCAAGTGTCCCGCCTACTGCGGGAATGTTTTGGTGTGCGTTTACTACGCAAGGAGGAATAAAATGTCTGGTCATTCAAAATGGAAAACGAATAAAGGCAAAAAAATGGTGGCGGATGCCAAAAAAGGCGCAACCTACACCAGGATCATTAAGGAACTTACCATACTTGCCCGCGAGGGCGGCGGCAATCCCGATACTAACCCAAGGCTGCGCGCGGTGATGCAGAAGGCAAAAGAAGCGAACATGCCTAATGATAACGTCAAGATGGCGATCAAGCGCGGCACAGGCGAAATTCCGGGAATTGTCTATGAATCGATTATGTATGAAGCCTACGGCCCCGGCGGCGTGGCGATACTTATAGAAGCGCTGACCGATAACAAAAACCGCACAACCGCAGAGGTGCGCAATATTATGTCAAAAAAGGGCGGTAATATGGCCGGTGCCGGCTCTGTGAGCTGGATGTTTGTCAAGAAGGGCTACCTACTTATTGAAAAATCACAGGCCAAAGAAGATGAACTTATGAATATTGTCCTGGAAGCCGGGGCGGAAGATTTTAAATCCGATGACAAAAATTTTGAGATTACTACTTCCGTGCAGGACCTGGAGAAAGTAAAACAGGCGATCCAAGGTAAGGGTATAAAATGGCAGGACGCGGAACTGACGATGATCCCTTCTTCGAGCGTGAAGGTTGCGGGCAACGAAGCGCGGCAGGTATTGTCCCTGATTGAAGCGCTTGAAGAGCATGATGACGTCCAGCAGGTTTATGCCAATTTTGACATACCCGACGAGATACTTGAACAGATGGCTTCTGCCGAGGAATGAAGATATTAGGCGTTGATCCGGCATTGGCAATTACCGGTTACGGGATAGTAGATTGCGAAAGAAATAAACTCTCTTTGCTGGAAGCAGGCATCATCAAGACTTCGGTAAAACAGCTGCTCTCGGAGCGGCTCAGCCGGATCTATCGGGGGATAGTGGATTTAATATCGGAAACAAAACCTGATGTGATGGTCCTGGAAAAGTTATATGCCCATTATCATCACCCGACGACCGCATACCTTCTGGGCCACGCGCGAGGCGTAATATACCTTGCGGCTGCCGAGGCGGGTATCCCGGTTGTCGAATACGCAGCTACACGCATAAAAAAGGCAATTGTCGGCAAAGGGCAGGCATCCAAGCAACAGGTGCAAAGAATGGTGGGGAATTTACTTAGCCTTAAGAAAATGCCGGAATATATGGATGTCAGCGATGCCTTGGCATTGGCAATCGCGCATTCGAATATTATAAAGTTTAAACTATGATTGCGCGTATTTCCGGAAAAATAATCGAACGCGGCAACGGCTTTATTATCCTTGATACCGGGAGCATGTGTTATCAGGTGCTCATCCCGCAGGCAGTAATGCAGAACCTGGAAGAGAATGTCCCTTTGGATGGGCCGGTAAGCCTGATCACTTATCATTATTACCAGGTAGAACCGTCGCGCAGCATTCCCGTATTGATCGGGTTCTTGAACGAGATAGAAAAAGAATTCTTCGAAGCATTCATTACTGTTTCGGGCATCGGGCCGCGGGCAGCAGTAAGGGCAATAGATAAGCCGATATCGTTAATCGCGCAGGCAATAGACGAAGCGAACATAGAATTCCTGAAATCCCTTCCCGGCATCGGCCAGCAAAGGGCAAAAGAAATTATCGCCAAACTTCAAAATAAGGTAGGCAAGTTCGGTCTTATCCAGGACGGCGGTAGAAAAGATCTGGCAACCGGGACGCGTGATATCCAGGAAGAAGCAATGGCGGTGCTCGCACAGCTGGAATACAAAAAGTCAGAGGCTCAAGCGATGATCAAAAAAGCACTGGAAAGGTCGCCGGGCATAGAGACCACTGAAGCGCTGCTTAATGAAGTTTACAAGCAAAGGAAATTAAAATAAATGGCATTAGATAATACGCGGTCCGTAATCGAGGCGATGCTTTTTATCAGCGATAAGCCGGTGACGGTTGAGCAGATAAGGGATGTGGTCGGCAGTCTTGATGCAGGACAGGTGCGTCAGGCCGTATCCGAGCTGAACGCGGAATATGAACAGTCAAACCGCGGCATACGTATCACCGAAGTTGCCGGCGGTTTCCGGATGATCACTCCGCCGCAGCTGGCCCCGTTTTTAAGAAAGATGTACAAACAGCGGCGGGCAGAAAGGCTGTCCAAGCCTGCACTGGAAACACTGGCAATTATTGCCTATAAGCAGCCGTTGACAAGGCTGGAAATAGAGACCTGAAGGAACGTGAATGTTGACGGGGTGATGAGCAGTTTGGTAGAAAAGGGTCTTGTTCGCATCACGGGAAGAAAGAACGCGCCCGGCCGGCCATTCGTATATGGGACTACACGGCAGTTCCTGGAATATTTCGGGCTGAAATCACTTGATGAGCTGCCGAAAATGGAAGATTTTTCCAAACTAAAAGCCGCGGAGGAGAAAAAAGATGAACCTGCAAAAATTACGCAAGGAAATTGACGGCATAGACAAAAGGATAATTAGCCTTTTGAATGTACGGGCAAGGATCACTTCTTGTATTGCTAAGCTCAAGCTTGGGGCCGGCAAAAGCATTTATTCGCCTGACCGCGAAAGAGAAGTTTTAAAAAGGATCGCCTTGCTTGGCAAAGGGCCGTTAAGCCCACGTGCCCTGGAAGCAATATACCGGGAAATTATGTCTGCCAGCCTTTCATCGGCCAAGCCCCTGAGGATCGCTTACTTGGGGCCGGAGGCGTCTTTCAGTAACCTGGCGGCAATAAAAAGATTCGGCTCGCAGGTGGATCATCTGGCCTGTGATTCTATCAGTGAAGTATTTTTAGAAGTGGAAAGAGGCAATGCCGATTACGGGGTCGTGCCGATAGAAAATTCCATCGAAGGCGC
>CAIRWO010000013.1 GCA_903882345.1 Candidatus Omnitrophota bacterium
GAAAACTTCTCGATAACCTTTCCCGGGCCTTCTATGGAAATAAAGCTGTCGTGCTTTTCTGCGGTCAGGCCGGTCATCGGTTGAAACCAGTGGGTATAATAAGTCGCGCCCTTGGAAATCGCCCATTCCTTCATCGCATTGGCAATTTCATTTGCCTGCTCGATATTTATCGTCACGCCCTCTGAGAGCCAGCGCTGAAAAACCGCGAACGTGGATTCGGAAATATACTTACGCATCGTAGAAATGCTAAAAGTATTTTCTCCATAATAAGCAGATACTTTTTTGGGCGCTTCTACCTTCTGGAAATCAATGCCTTTGATCTTAAATAATACTTTCTGTCGAATGCTCACAATGTCCTCCTATTAACTTTAACAATTATAACCTAATATTTTGTTTAACCTTATTATACTACATTCCGTGATGGTTATAAACAAAAAAACGTCCGTTGCATACAAAAGCACTACAATCTGCCCAAGTTTTATGCATTGCATTACAAGTAAAAAAACCTTTAGCTTGGTAACCGGCTGGGAGTTATTAAATTTTTTATTACCCCTAATTTATTTCTCAGGCCAAGGGAGCGGTAAATACACATCAAAAAATGCGAGGCTGTTGCCGCTGCTCCCTTAACGTTCACGCCTATGATCTGGCCGCAGGACCGATTGTTAGCCATAGGTATAATATAACCTAAATCAATCGGCTGATACCTGCGTAACTCGCCACCCCGGATGCTGCTGATGATGTTGGATGCCGCTGTTAAAGACTGGTATATTGCGAACTGCACAGCCATCCTTAAAAATCCATTCCCGTGAGAGACATATGCGCAGTCCCCGGTAATAAAACAATTACCCCTTATCTTTAAATATTCATCTACCTTTACTCTGCCTTGGGGATTTTTTTCCACATTTAAATTCTGGATGAAATCGGCTGTCCTTACCCCGGCTACCCAAATCAGCATTGCCGGGTCAAACATCTGGCCGTTAGATAAAACAATTTTTTCTTCTGCAGCCTTATCTACTGTTGTATCCGTGATAATATTAATGCCTAAATTGTTCTTCAGGTTGTTTAGGGCATATTCCTTCATCCACTCCGGTAACGACCCCAGGATCGAAGCTGACCGTTCAATGATGATTATTTTTTTATGCAGTGATTTCTCATTAAGCAACACCCTTAAACCTGAGGCGATCTCCACCCCGGTGTATCCTCCGCCGGCAATGATATAAGAATCGAACTTTTTTCTGCTTATGGCGGCGGTGATGGTTTTTACGTCCGAGACGCTGTCTAACTTATATGAATTTTTGCGCATCTGGTCATTACCGTAAAAATTTGTTTCCGAACCGCTGGAAACAAGCAGATAATCATAGCCGAGGCTGCTGCGAGACGTAATGACTGTGTTATTATTCAGGTCAACAGACTTAACTTCATCGTTTATAAAGGTGAACCCCAGCCGGCTGCTCAGGGCACTGATCGGGTAAGCTAAAAATTCCGGATCTATGCCTCTGCCCACCACATCAGGAAGCATCGGTAAAAAATCAAAGGTCTCTTTCCTGTCGATTACCGTAACTTCTACATCTTTCTTATGGCGCGACAGGAAGTAGCCGGCAAAGCATCCCGCAAAACCGCAGCCGATGATCAATACTTTCTTTTTCATTATAGTACGGATACGATCAAAATTATACTTACCAGGGTATGCACAAGGATCGTCAGTTTTGAAGAAACAACCAGCCGCTCTTTTTCGGAGTAATGATTTTTTAAAATTCCCGCTGCCTTTATCGCCGGTATTATAAATATAAAGGAAATATAGGCAACCCTTCCCAAAAAGCCGAAGCGTAAATTAACGGCAATCGCGGCAAATGCGCAAATCACCAAAACCAGATAAAGCAGATATGATTTCCCGGCGCCTAAAAATGATACCCAGGTAATTTTTTTACTTTTTTTGTCATCAGGATAATCTGGTATTTCATTAGCAAACAGGACTGCTGCCGTAAGGAGCCCTAAGGGAAGTGATAAGATAAAGCTTTTTAAATCCGGGAAAATATGCGTCTGGATAAAATACCCGCCCATTACCAAGGCCGGGCCGCAGAGTATAAAAATCACCGGTTCGCCGAGCCGGCGGTAGGACAGTTCAAGCGGCTTGTGAGAATACGACCACCCTAAAAACATTATAATGAAGTAGTATAATACCGTGCGCGGCTCTCCGATAATGGCTGTTAATCCCAACACGCAGGAAAAGGCCAGGATGAAGAAAAAAATTGCCGCATAAAGGTAAAATTTTTCCCCTAATATCCCTGCCTGTATAAATTTAGACCCTCCGAAAAATTTATACGGTTTCAAATCATGCCAATCGGCTCCGGATTGTGCATCGGCATAATCATTGATAAGATTTGCTGAGAGATGCGTCGCGATAACAGCTACAAGACCAATGAGAAAAGCGGTGAGATTAAAATCGCGGTGGTTAATCAGCGAGCCGAAAACAAAAGCCAGTATGCTTACGCTCGTAAACGGTAATCTTAAGGCAGCGGCAAAATCTACCATTTTTGTCCCCATGAATATATTTGTGTTAGGACTGCTTCTATGTTATCATAAAAATATGTTTGATAAAATAAAAATACACATCGACAAAGAGCTGCGCTGGTTCTCGAAAAATTTAGGCAAGACTTATTCGCTGGACAAGATATCCCCTTTACTGGCTAAAAACATAAAAGCCTTTATCACCCGCGACGGTAAAAGGGCGCGTCCGATCCTTTTTGTCGCCGGATACCTCGGGTTCGCCGGTAAAGCCGCTCCCGGACTTTACCGCAGCTGCCTTTCCATAGAACTGCTGCACGACTTTATGCTTATCCACGACGATATCATTGATAAATCGGATACCCGGCGCGGTAAGCCCTCATTCCACAAAATGCTGAATAATTATTTAAACGGCTATAAGAATATAAAATTTAACGGCCAGGACCTCTCAATTGTAGCCGGCGACGTAATGTACGCGATGGCAATTGACGCGTTCCTTTCGATAAAAGAAGACGCCGGCCGCAAAGAAATGGCACTGAGGAAATTCATCGAGGCGGCTATATATACGGGAAGCGGCGAATTTATCGAATTGCTATCCGGTATAAAAGATATTCAGGATTTATCAATAGAGGATATTTATAAAATATACGGTTTTAAAACGGCCTACTATACTTTTGCCTGCCCGCTGTCAATCGGCGCGATACTTGCCGGAGCGCCGCAAAAAGAAATTGACCTAATTTCCGAATATGGCTCCTATCTTGGCAACGCCTTCCAGATTAAAGATGACATCCTGGGGCTATTCGGCGAAGAAAAAGAAACCGGTAAATCGCCTCTTATTGACCTGCGGGAAGCAAAAAGGACAGTCCTGGTCTGGTATGCTCACAGGCATTCCAAAGAAAATGACCGGGCAAAAATAAAGGACATTCTCTCTAAAAAAAATGTAGGCCAATCCGACTTGTTGGCCATGCGCAGGATCGTAGAATTTTCCGGCGCGCGGGATTTTGCCGAAAAGGAAATTTCCTCTTTCCTTGAAAAAGCGCTTGCCCTGATCAACCGCTCAAAAATGCTCCCACAATATAAAAAATCCCTCTCTGATTACTCAAAAAAAATTCTTGAATGAAACTTACCCGCCGATACAGATAAACCGGCAACTGCCGTTTTTTATGTCCAGGGCGAGCTCATTCTGCGGATCGATCTCCAACGCCTTGTTCAGGTAAATATTGTACTTATCTTTATCGCCTTTTAACTTATAGGCCTGCGCCAGCCTCACATAGATGTCGGCAAAAAGCGGGTCTAGCTTAACCGCCTTTTCCAGGTATTCAACGGCCTTTTCTTTATTACCTCCGACAAACTTCGGAGCCAAGAGATAGTAGCTGCCCAGCCCAAACAATACTGCCGGCGAATCCGGCTGCATTGACTCTGCCTTTTTAAGCATAGGAAAAACCGCAGTGCCGTCAAAAATTTTAGAAAACGGGCCGCCATAGTAGGC
>CAIRWO010000014.1 GCA_903882345.1 Candidatus Omnitrophota bacterium
AATTAAAAGAGGAATCTGCAGGTAAGCCGGAAAAAGAACAAAAAGAGATCGCCGAGAAGGTGACCAAGGCACAGAAGGTTATTGATGAACTCAGGGGCAGTAACGTAACCAGCCTAAAACAGGTATACGGGATTATCAATAATAATCTGCAGGTTATTTTCCGTATGGATGAAGAGATGGAGAAGCCCTCCGCTGATACTTACGAAGGAGATTATGGTTTAGCCGACACTACGGTGGTGGCTATGTTAGAAAAAGATAAACAGGCCGCTGATGTCTTGAAGAGTTATAAGGGATATAATATAAATTTAAATCTGCGCCTGTTGCTGGATGAACAGGGTCAATTAAGAAAAGACGGCTGGAGAGGTGACCTCACCAGTGTTATCCTGCCGCATGAAATCACCCATACGATACTTGATAGCATTGGTCAAAGAGCCGGCATAAACGATTTTAGAATAGGTAATTCCGCTAATGAGCAGATTGTGAATTCTGTTGTGGAGAAAAATGAATTGGGTTCTCTGATCCCCTTTAGGCGCATTGGATTTGTTAAGGAACCCACTATTAATTTAGGAGACAGAGAAATTAAGATAACAGGAATTCCTTCGGAGAAGATCCCTGAGGTGCAAGATATAATTAAAAATATTAATACGAAAGGTATTGAAAGAATTAAAGTTTTGCCTACCGGTACAGAGGCGCCTTTATGGAACAGGCAGAATGGAACGCTCAATATACATTCCTATTTATTTGATAACTCGGATCTTTTAAAAGTTGTTCTGCCGGTTGCCTTAAACGGCAAAGACGGGATCGTATCTCAGGCTAAAGAATTACTCAGCCGCATACATACGGTGATCGTGCCTCAGGCAGTCAGCGGCAATGGCGCTACTGGTCTGGCGGCAATTGACAGGATAGCTAAGGTAATAGATAAGAAACCGCGCGAAGCTGCAGTCAGAGCGATTAAGTTTGTAGCGGAGGCCAATGGTAATAAATTATCCTGGGGCAAGGCCGAGAAGATGGCCAAGGAGTTAATCGAGCAGCCGGTCGTGGTAGAACAGTCGATGCCGTCAATCGGGCAGCCGTCGGCGCCAACAGCCGAGCAGCCGGTAGTGAAGCAGCAGCAAATATCAATACCCACTGAAAAACTACAAAACAACAAGCCGTTTACGTTTAAGTTTGAGGGTGCCGATATTATGGTGTCAAAAAATGGCAGCCCCGATACTTATTATGTATGGAAGATTATGAAGATACAGGCTCCTTTATTAGGTAGAAACGGCCTGCTCAAAGCAAACCAGAACCCTAATATTTTTAAGAGGTTGTTCTACATGAAAGAGCAGGTCGTAAGAGAAAAGGTTATGACCGTTAATTCCGATAACGGTAAGTTGACTTTCTCGCTTCCTGTTAGTTCACCGATTGCTGTAAGCTCGCCGGTTATCCAGCAGAGAGAGGTTTTGGCCAAAGCAGTAGCAGTGGCAGCCGGCGGCAAAGTAACCGGCAACGCAGATGCAATAAAAATAAAGGAATTATCTGAATGGTTACATAAAACTGCCCAGCTTCCTTATGATAAGGATAAGGAAGAACAATTAACGAGAGCTTTGGTTGCTTTTAAGGCGATGAATAAACATCTTAGCTTAGGCACAGATATGGAAATATCTGATACGGCAAAGCTCAGCTCAAAACAAGCAAAAGAGGTTTTTGATCATCTTGAACAAGCGTTTAACGCTCCTCAATTAAAAGGCGATTGGAAGGTGGTGAGAGACAACTTTAATATTGGACTTAAGGAAAATAGAGCCGGCATTTACGAAACCGACGAAACCAAGATTTATCCGGATAATAGCTTACAAAATATCACCTCTTCCGGCACAGCTCCTATTGGTACCAATATTGAAATGGCGGTAAAAGGATTAAATATCAATTCAGATTATGTTCCTTTCTTAAAACAAATTTTCATCTTTATGCAGGCTGCCAGAGAAAAAACGGCTAAATCGGTAGGCGTACATTATCATGTCGGCCTCGCTACGCCTATAGCAAAAGAAGATTTCGCCAAGTGGCGGTTAGCCTGGACAGAGATTGAGTGGTATACGCTTAATTTGTTGTCGGGGATAACCAACAATCATTCCTTGGGCCTTCCTTTAAAAACTGAGTTTGCCAATATTCCCGCAGCCAAAGACCTTAAGAGCTTTGTAACTGAAGGTTCAGCCTGGACGGTACCGAGTAAATATTTTGATTTTATGTTAAAGCCGGACGGCCATATTGAATTTAGAATGCGCGGGCTGGTTAATGACCCGATAGCTGTAGTTAATGCCTTTGTTCTATTTTCTGCCGCCTCTGTGTATATGGAGAATCGCGTTTCCGGAAGAATAAAAGAGCCGATGGTCGCGGTGATGCCTGCCGCAGCCGGATTTATGGAAGGAACCGTTGATAAACAAGCAAACTTGCTGAAATTTACCAAGATATTGAATACGATAATCGGTTCAAAAACCGGCAACACCAATGCCAGTTTCTTTAACGAAGAAAATGTAAAGAAAGCCAATGTGTCTTTTCAAAAAC
>CAIRWO010000015.1 GCA_903882345.1 Candidatus Omnitrophota bacterium
GGCCCTGGAGATACAAAAGAAAAGCCGGGAATTTTTGGGCGCAATATTGTTAAAAAGGCGCTATGTTAACGAGAGGCAGCTTTTAGAGGCCCTGGCAGAGCAGTTCAGTATCCCCCTGGTCAACCTTAAAGACAGATATCTTAATTGGGAACTGCTTAAACAGTTCAGCCCCTCGCTGATCCTGGAATACAAATGTTTCCCGGTGGAAAAAGACGATTTTTCGATTACCATCGCCATTACTAACCCTATGGATATCTGGGCCCTGAAAAAGTCCGAAGAAGAGACTATGCCGTTTAAGTTAAAATTGGCCCTGACCAGCCACGAAGACATGGAAGACGCGATTGAGAGATACCGCAAGTATATGCGCGGGGATATCGGTAGGATACTGGAATAATTGATATGGCTAAAAAATCCGATACGATTTTATACGAAGCGCTGATAGAAAAAGGCCTGATTAGCAAAACGGATGCTGATTTCCTTTTGAAAGAGGTGGCGGTATCCGGCAAGAGTTTCCAGCAGGTCGCCGTGACTAAAGGCATAATCCAGGAAAAGGATATTTTGAATGTCCTTGCAGGTAAACTGAAACTTACCTGTCTTAATTTAAAGGCGCTTTCCGTAGACAGATCGGTCATCGAAAAAATCCCGGTAAAGATAGCCCTCTATTATAAGTTTATGCCTGTTGAATTGAAAGACAGGGTCCTGACTATCGCTGTTGCCTCTCCCTTGGATTTAAAAACACAGGATGAAATAAGGACGCAACTGGGCTATGATATCGCGATGGTACTTTCCTGTCAGGATGATGTCTCCGAAGCACTGAAAAAATATTACGGCTTGGCAGCCGAAACCTTAGAGATGATTACTACCGCAGCATCCAAGGATAATCTTTCCGCTGCCCCAGCCGCAGAGCAGGCGGTAGAAGATATCGGCAGGATGGCCGAGGATGCGTCGGTAATAAAGTTAGTCAATCAGATAATACTGGAGGCATGGAAAAAGCGCGCTACGGATATCCATATCGAGCCTTACCGTCAGAGCGTTAGCCTGCGTTACCGTATCGACGGTATCCTCTACGATGCCAATGTCGGGCCGGAAGTAAAAAATTTCCTGAGTGCGATAATTTCGCGCATCAAAATAATGTCTAACCTTAATATTGTTGAACGCAGGATGCCGCAGGACGGCAGGGCGGTCGTGCGGGTGCAGGATCAGGTGCTGGATTTAAGGATTTCCACTATCCCTACACCTTACGGAGAAAGTATTGTAATAAGAATTCTGCCTACGCAAATGCTTTTTAGCCTGGAAAAGCTGGGCCTGCCAAAAAGGGAAATGCAGATTTTTGAGAGATTAATCCAGAAGCCGCACGGTATAATTTTCGTTACCGGGCCGACGGGAAGCGGTAAGACCACTACGCTCTACACCTGTTTAAGCAGGATCAATACCAAAGATAGGAAAATTATTACCATTGAAGATCCCATTGAATACGAAATGTCCGGGATTACCCAGATACAGGTACAGCCTGAGATCGGCCTTGACTTTGCCCGCGGCCTGCGCAGCATCTTAAGGCATGACCCGGATGTAATAATGGTAGGAGAGGTCAGGGACCTGGAGACCGCGGAAATTGCCATCCGCGTTGCTCTTACCGGCCACTTGGTTTTTTCTACGCTGCATACCAACGACGCGCCCAGCGGCATTACCAGGTTAATCGATATCGGGGTTGAGCCGTATCTTTTAGCTTCCAGTGTAGAGGCATTTATTGCCCAGCGGTTGATCCGGGTGATCTGTCCGGAATGCAAATACGAAGATAATTCAGCGCCCGCGGAATTAAAGAAAATTATTGCCGATGATTTGGCGCTGCGCTCGACAGACGAAGTCAAGGTCTTTAGAAGCAAAGGCTGCAGCAGCTGTAACTTTACGGGGTTTTTCGGCAGGACGGCAATATATGAAATACTCCTGGTCGATGAGTCGATAAGGGAATTGATTTTAAAAAAGACCCCCTCTGAGCAAATTAAAAGGACGGCAATAATCAGGGGTATGCGGACATTGCGCCAGGACGGTTGGCAGAAGGTATTAAACGGCATAACTACACCGGAAGAGGTTATGAAAGTAACTTCTGCCGAAGAAAAATTAGATGCGGCAAATAAGACTCAAGGCTACGACGATAGTAACCCCTCCTTGGTTGAGTTACCGGCGGCCTTTTCAGCGGCGGATAAAAGGGTTTACACGCGCCTGAACAATAAGGCCAATCTGCGTTATAATATTGTTAAATCCGAAGAAGAATTAGTAAAAAAAGGCTACCGGGCGGAACAATTCAGCGTTACGAAGGATATTTCAGCCGGAGGTTTGCTTTTTGTTTCTCATGAGCCGATCCCCGTGGGCTCGATATTGGAATTAAAGATCGAGCTCTTCAATAAAGATGAGCCGATCGAGTGTTTGGCCAGGGTGGTCAGGATTGAAGAAGAAGGCAGCAAATATAATATTGCCGCTTGTTTTCTGGATATAACAGGCAGCCAGCGGTCGATGCTGAATAAATACGTGGCAGCGCAGGAAGGATAAGTTATGACTATTTATAAATACCGCGCGAAGAAAGGCCCCAAGGAAATAATTGAGGCAACCCTAGAGGCGCATTCAGAGAAAGAGGCGGTAGAGAAAATCAGCCAAATGGGGTATCTTCCCGTATACATTGAAGAAACCAAAAGTTCCGCCGCAGCCAATATCCATACAAACAAGGTATTCTCCGGCAGGATAAGGTCGCGCGAAATCACGATCTTCAGCCGCGAACTAGCCAGCCTTTTAAAATCCGGAGTACCGATACTCAGCGCGATTAATATAATCCTTGAACAGGCAGAGAGCCATAATTTTAAGAGCGTCCTCCAGAATATTTATTCCGAGGTTAAAGAAGGTACTACTTTTTCTTCGGCCCTCAGCCGTTACCCCAAAATATTTCCTTCAGTCTATATCGCATTGATCCGCGCGGGAGAAGACAGCGGAGTGCTTCCCGACGCTCTTTTGAGGGTTGCCGAATACCGCTTGAAGCAGGAAGAGGCGCTTTCCCGTTTCCGGATGGCCATGGCATACCCTGTGCTTATGGCCGTCGTGGGTATAGGGACAATAGTGTTTATGTTGACCTTTGTAATGCCGCGGCTAATGCAGATGTTTCTGAATATGGGTCAGGCCCTGCCGGTTCCCACCCGTATCTTGATCTCTCTAAGTTTACGCTTGAGGCAGTGGTGGTTTTGGGCAATTACGGCTGTCGTTATTTTGATCATCCGCCGGCAGGCAAATACCGGGCCGGCAAAGTTATTCCTCAGCCGGTTAAAATTATACCTGCCGGTGTTCGGCAAGTTTATGCTTAAGGCGGAATTGAGCCGTTTTAACCGCACGCTGGAACTACTCTTAAAAAGCGGCATCACGATATTAAAGGCAATAGAGGTTGCTATTCCCGTAGTAGATAATGAAATTATCAAAGAACAGTTAAAAATAAGTTATAAAGAATTAGAGCAAGGCGGATCGTTCGGCAAGAGCCTGAAGAATTCAAAACTATTTCCTACCTTCATGACAAATTTAATAATCGTCGGAGAAGAATCGGGTAGATTAACCGATGCCCTGTCGGAGATCGCCTCCACTTATGAGCGCGACACTGAAGAAACAATAAAGATAATGACAAATCTCCTTGAACCGGTGATGATTCTTATCATGGGCCTTATAGTCGGCTTTATCGTTATTGCGATGCTGCTTCCGATATTTGAGATAAACATGATAGTAAGGTAGCCCCTAAAGAAGGAGAAGCTATGGCGGGAAAGAAAAGAGTTTTTATTGCCGACGACGATGAAACGGTTTTGATCAGCCTTAAGAAATTGCTGGAGCTTTCGGATTTTGAAGTAGAGATCACCAGAAACTCCAAAGACGTCCTGCCGATGATCAAGGCTAGCAGGCCGGATATCATCCTCCTTGATTTATTGATGCCCAATCTGGGAGGCCTGGAAATCTGCGAGATGCTAAACAGCGATGTTCAAACGCAGGGTATACCGATAATCGTAATTTCCGCATTGGGCCGCGAAGAGGACATAAAGCGGGCGTACCGGCTGGGGGTAATCGGTTATTTCGTAAAGCCATACGATTTTAATGAGCTGCTGAGGGAGATTAAGAGGAACATTGCTTACAAAGAGGGCAAAACAGATTAGTATCTGGAATAAATGATAATACACAGGAAAACGGTCCTTATATTCAGCGCAATATTCAGCGGCCTGTTTTTCTTCTTGTTTTTATTAACCCGCATAGTATTCCTGCCAGTCCTGCTTGCCGTTTTCCTGTCCAGCGCGGCAGCGGTGCTCTTGTTTGAAATCATAATCCTGATACGTTTGACCCGCCTTAACAAGAGTACCGAGAAAAAACTTAAAGAATCCTATGGGAAAATAAAAGAGACGCAATCCCAGCTCATCCAATCGGCAAAGATGGCCTCAATCGGCATGCTGGCAGGCGGCGTGGCTCACGAAATAAACAACCCCTTGATCGGCGTATTAAATAATGTCCAGTTGATAAGAATAATACAGGAGCAGAAAAAAGATTTCAACCTGACGGACTTTAACGAATTGCTCAGCATCATCGAAGAGTCCGCCTTGAGGTGCAAGAGAATCACCCAGTCACTGCTTGATTTTTCCCGCGAATCCAAGGGTCTGTTACAGCCTGTTTCTCTTAATGAGGTTGTAGAGAAAGTCGTAATGGTAATCGAATATGAAATGAAACTACAGAATATCTCTATCCATAAAGAACTTAAGCCGGATCTTCCTTTGGCCTTGGGCAATTTTCAACTCCTGCAGCAGGTCGTTTTCGATATTATCTCTAATGCCAAGTGGGCAATAGAGAAAAAAGCGCAGAAAACCGAAGGGATAATTACCGTCGGGACCGGCTTTGCAGCGCAAGATAAGCAAGTATATATTTCTATATCAGACAACGGCATCGGCATCCCCAAGGATGACCTGGATAAAGTCTTTGAACCGTTTTTTACCACCAAGGCCATAGGTGAAGGCACGGGCCTGGGGCTTTCTATTGCTTATAGCATTGTTAAGGAGCATAAGGGTAACATTGAAGTGGAGAGCACAGTGGGTAAAGGAACCGTTTTTAAGATAAGATTGCCGGTTCCCGAGGTTTAATTTTACTGGTAGTCATAATGTTTGCCTGATAGGGAGGGCAAGATGGGTGAGAAAAAAATGAAGGTTTTGGTAGTCGATGATGAAAAAATCGTGCGGGATTTCTTTAAGCGGCTCCTATCTTTGTTGGGGTTGGATGTGACGGATGTCGAGGATGGGTATAAGGCCGTAGAAGCGGCTAAGCTAAACAAATTCGACCTTTATTTTATCGATGTGCGCATGCCCGGTTTAAACGGGCTGGAAACCTACCGTCAGATACGCCAGATCGACCCTCAGGCTTTCGCGGTAATGATTACAGGCTATGCCGTAGAAGATATCTTAGAACAGGCGCAGAAAGAAGGGCTATACGGCAATATCCGTAAGCCTTTCGATATTAACCAGATAAAGGATGTTCTTGATAAGCTTAGCCTGAATAAGGCAGAGGGGGCGTTAAAGATACTTATCATTGACGACGATAAAGCGATCTTGAATTTTTTTAGTTCGTTCCTGGCGCAAAGAAACCTCATTTGTAAAACGGCTCATAATAAAGAGGA
>CAIRWO010000016.1 GCA_903882345.1 Candidatus Omnitrophota bacterium
AGAGACACAGATAAAACCCAGCCCCAAGGTGATGTTTGAGCGCGGTGAGCAGGTCAGGGTTAACGAAGGGCCATTTGTTAATTTTAACGGCACAGTAGATGAGATCCATCCGGAAAAAGGCAAATTAAAGGTAAGCGTTTCGATTTTTGGCAGGGCAACGCCAGTGGAACTGGAATTCTGGCAGGTGGAGAAGGTCTAAGATGGCAAAGAAAGTAGTGGCGCAGATAAAATTACATGTTCCCGCGGGTGCGGCAAATCCCGCGCCGCCGGTAGGCCCGGCTTTAGGCCAGCACGGCGTGAACATAATGCAGTTTTGCAAGCAGTTTAATGAGCAGACCAAGGGCAGGGATGGCCTTATCCTTCCGGCGGTCATTAGCGTCTATGAAGATAAAAGCTTTACCTTTATAATAAAGAGTCCTCCGTCATCGATACTTTTAAAACGCGCCGCTAACCTGGCCAAGGCCTCCGGAACAGCCGGTAAAGAGACGATCGGCAAGGTTACAAAAAAGCAGGTTGAAGAGATTGCCAAGCTTAAAATGGCTGATTTGAATACTTCCAATATGGATCAGGCGGTCAAAATAATTCAGGGCACAGCCAGAAGCATGGGCATTGCCATAGAAGGATAGTTATGAATACGCACAGCAAGAGATATCAGGAATCCGAGAAGCAGCTGGATAGGGCAAAGGTATACGAGCTTAAAGACGCGATTCCCTTCTTAAAGAAGATGGCCGCGCCTAAATTTGACGGTTCTGTAGATTTACATTTTAATCTTAGTATCGACCCTAAGAAATCCGACCAGATGGTCCGCGGCACAGTCGTGCTTCCTCACGGAACGGGCAAAAAGGTGCGGGTAGCGGTTTTCTGTAAAGGCGAGCATGAAAAACAGGCTAAGGCAGCAGCAGCAGATTATGTCGGCGGCACTGAATTGATGGATAAGGTTGCCGCCGGTTTTCTTGATTTTGATTGTGCCATTGCTACTCCGGAGATGATGAAGGATTTAAGTAAGCTGGGTAAGGTATTAGGGCCGCGTGGCCTGATGCCCAGCCCCAAGACCGGCACGGTAACTAATGATATTGTGAAGGCGATTGAAGACGTGCGGCGGGGAAAAGTAGAGTTCCGTGTTGATAAGCAGGGCGGAGTGCATCTATCGGTAGGTAAACTGTCGTTTGACGCAGAAAAATTATATGAAAACGCCTCTCGCGTGATTGAGGCGCTCAACGATGCAAAACCTGCTTCCGTAAAAGGGAAATTCGTAAAAACCCTTTCTATCTCGGCAAGCATGAACCCCGGGCTTAGGCTTGCGGTATAAGGTTAAAATATGAAAAAAATCGGCTTAATTGTTAAAGAAATATCGGGAAACCGTATAAAAGATAAATTAAAAGAGTCGGGTACGGTTTTTATCATAAAATATTCCGGCCTGTCTAGCCCGGACATCAGCAGCTTAAGGCTTAAGTTGAAAAATTCTCAGGCAAACCTGTTCGTTGCCAAGAATAGTGTTGCCCGCCGCGCGTTAAAGGAAGCGGGGATGGAAGGCCTAAGCAAAAAGATCGACGGCCCCAGCGGCTTTATATTTATCAAAGATGAGCCGGTAGCCGCGTCAAAGTTGTTGTGCGATTTTGCCAAGGCGCATGAACAGTTAAAGCTGGAAGGCGGATTATTCAAGGATAAGATACTGGAAAAGAAAGATATCGAGGCATTAGCGAAACTGCCTGCGAAGGAAGTTTTAAGAGCGCAATTAGTGATGACGTTAAATGCGCCCTTGTCCGGTTTTGTTATGGTCCTAAACCAGACATTGAAAAAATTCGTTTATTGCCTGGACCAGATAAAAAACAAGAAAGAAAAA
>CAIRWO010000017.1 GCA_903882345.1 Candidatus Omnitrophota bacterium
CATTATCCAGATCAGGTTCAAAGGGTAATCTGCTTAACACGCAGAACTCTCAGGCCGCTTTACGACCTCCCCAAGTATTTATATTATTATTAAACCACTTAAAACATGATTGTCAAGATGAAACGGACGCCTGTAACTTTTCAATCATCGGCCTTTTAATTCTTCCTCTACTTTTTTAATGTATTTCCCCGGGTCTTTTTTAAATTCTTCAATGCATACTGGACAGCAGAAGTTATAGATCTTACCTTCATATTCATAGGTTGCTTTAGTTTTTTCATCGATCTTTTCACCGGTAACCGGACAGATTTTATTACCTACGTCCTGCGCCTTTACTGTTTCCTGTTTAGTTGCAGCCTCTTCCGACGCGTCCTGCGCTAAAGCTACCCGGCTGTTTACCAGAAATAATAAACCAAATGCCGTTACGGCAATAAATAATTTTTTCATCGCGTTCCTCCTCTATTTAATGTTTTTGCAGTTCCGGGATAGGTAATTTACTCACATCCACTGTCCCGCGCTTCATTTCGTAGCGCCACTTCCAGATCGAATATATCGGCGGGTATACGAGCAACTCCAGGATAAAACTCGTGAATATCCCTCCGATCATTGGCGCGGCAATGCGTTTCATCATATCTGCCCCCGTGCCCATGGAATACATGATCGGGATAAGCCCCATAAACATCGCCATTACAGTCATCATTTTAGGCCTTATGCGCTTTACCGCTCCGTGAATGATCGCCTCTTTGAGGTCTTCATAAGTCTTCATTTTTCCCTGCCTGACTGCATCATAATAAGCAAGGTCCAAAAATAACAGCATGAACACCCCGGTTTCCGCGTCTAATCCCATCAAAGCGATCATCCCCACCCAGACGGCGATAGAAATGTTATATTTCAGGAACCATAAAAACCAGATCGCGCCGATCAAAGAAAACGGTACTGCCAGCATGACAATGCCCGCCTTGACAGGAGATTTAGTATTCATATACAGCAATACAAATATGAGGAATATCGTAATTGGTATGACCAGCTTCAGCCTTTCTCTTACCCGCAGCATATTTTCATACTGGCCGCTCCAGACCATAGAATATCCTGCAGGTACCTGTAATTCTTTCTGCGCTGCCTTTTTTGCGTCTGCTACGTAGCTGCCTACATCCCTGCCGGCGATATCCACATACACATACCCGGAGAGCATGCCGTTTTCATCTCTGATCATTGCCGGGCCTGATACCAGCTTAATGTCGGCCAGTTCTTCCAAAGGAATCTGCGCCCCGGACATCGTAGGCACCAAGACCCTGCGTAATTTCGGTAGATCATCCCGCAGTTCGCGTGCATAGCGGACATTTACCGTATAACGTTCCCTTCCTTCTACCGTAGTCGTAACCGGCTCCCCGCCGATCGCAGACATGATCACTTCTTCTACTTCTTTTATGCTTAAGCCGTAACGGGAGATTTGTTCGCGCTTTATGTCAAAATCTACAAAATACCCGCCGGTAACCCGTTCGGCAAAAACAGAACGCGTACCTTTTACATCTTTTAAAATCGTTTCTAGCCGCCTGCCAATGGCCTCTATTTCTTTTAAATCCGCCCCGTAAATCTTTATTCCTACGGGCGTGCGCACACCCGTAGATAACATATCTATTCTTGCCTTGATCGGCATTGTCCAGGCATTGGTAACTCCCGGGATCTGCAGCTTACGGTCTAAGTCATTTACGATATCTTCCCAGGTAACACGGTCGCGCCAAATCGGCCGCAGCGGTGTTTGCAAAAATCCCGGCATCCAGGAATACCAGCGCTGCACTTTCCGCCACTGGCTTTCAGGCTTTAATACAATCGTGGTTTCCATCATCGAGAAAGGCGCTGGATCGGTAGAGGTTTCTGCCCTGCCTGCTTTTCCAAAAACACGCTCAACCTCGGGAACAGTCTTTATAATTCTATCCTGGGTCTGCAAAAGCTTGCTTGCTTCGGTAACTGAAATTCCCGGCAATGTCGTAGGCATATAAAGGATCGTGCCTTCGTTTAAAGGCGGCATAAATTCCGAACCTAACTGAAAATATACGGGGATCGTTACAAGCATCAGTATGCCGGCAGCGATCAATGTGGCTTTACGGTATTTAAGCACGAAATTACACGCCGGCTCATAGATCCTGAATAAAAGCTTACTCACAGGATGTTTTTCTTCGGGATAATATTTACCAACGGTGATCGTATTAAAGATCTTTGCCAACCAGCCCGGTTTGAAACGTTTATAATCCATCCTCGTAAAAAGCATGCGCATTGCCGGGTCCAATGTTATAGCTAATATCGCGGCGATTGCCATAGCAAAGTTTTTGCTAAAGGCAAGTGGCTTAAATAATCTTCCTTCCTGATCAATCAAGGTAAACACGGGTAAAAAGGCGACGGCGATAACTAAGAGCGAAAAAAATACCGACGGACCGACTTCTTTTAAGGCGTTCAGCCTTACTACACGAAAATCACCTTTTCTCCCCCCTGCTTCCCA
Source organism: Candidatus Omnitrophota bacterium (assembly GCA_903882345.1). Classification (GTDB taxonomy): domain Bacteria; phylum Omnitrophota; class Gorgyraeia; order Gygaellales; family Profunditerraquicolaceae; genus CAIRWO01. Next base: position 2,495 of record CAIRWO010000017.1, read on the forward strand.
GAGCTGTAACTTTTTATAGGCATTCTCCACTTCCACAATCGCCCCATCCACAAGCACGCCTATGGAAATCGCGATGCCCGATAAAGACATGATGTTGGAGGTCAACTTCAGCCCGAACAGCGGGATGAACGATAAGATTACGGCAATGGGAATAGTCACAATAGGGATAATTGCCGATGGGAAATGCCATAAGAATATAAGAATAACAAGACTGACAATAATCATTTCTTCAGTCAACTGATGCTTTAACGTATCGATGGAACGTTTGATCAATTCTGAACGGTCATAGGTAGTAACAATTTCTATACCTTTTGGTAATGACGGTTTAATCTCCTCGATCTTTTCTTTTACCCGGTTAATTACATTCAAGGCGTTTTCGCCTTGCCGCATGACCACGATGCCGCCAACGGTATCACCCTGTCCGTCTAGATCCGCGACCCCGCGGCGTATCTCCGGGCCTAAAACAACATTAGCGATATTCTTTATCAAAATCGGCGTACCGGATGGATCATTTCCTAGCGAGATATTTTCAATATCTTTTACGGTCTTGGCATAGCCGCGGCCCCTGACCATATACTCTGTGCCGGAGAATTCCACCAGCCTCCCACCGACATCATTGTTCCCGTCCCGGATCGCCTCCAGAACTTTCATCAGAGGAATCTTATAAGCTAATAAAGCATTCGGATTAATATTCACCTGATACTGCTTCTGAAATCCGCCTATGGAAGCCACCTCTGCCACGCCCGGAACGCCTTGCAGCCAATAGCGCAAATACCAGTCCTGGAAAGTGCGTAACTGCGCTAAGTTATTCTTGCCTGTCTTATCTACGAGTGCGTATTGGTAGACCCAGCCTACGCCGGTAGCGTCAGGCCCTATCTCAGCGCGCACGCCTTCAGGAAGCTTAGGTATGATCTTGCTTAAATATTCGAGGGTACGGCTGCGCGCCCAGTATATATCTGTGCCATCCTGAAATATAATGTAA
>CAIRWO010000018.1 GCA_903882345.1 Candidatus Omnitrophota bacterium
CCTGAAAGGCACGCCGAACAAAAACTTGGCCATGATTACTCCTACCGCCAGGTCAAAAAAACCGATGACAAAATAAGGTATGAATTTGCCGATCACCAGCTCCGGCGCTTTTACAGGAGTAGAGATCAACTGTTCCATTGTTCCCCTCTCCCATTCCCGCGCAACGCAAATAGAAGTAAGCAAGGCTGAAATGATCATAATGATCATCGCGATAACTCCCGGGACAATAAACCAGGTGCTGACCAATCCCATGTTAAACCAAAGCCTGGAGCGGGCATCGATCGAGCTGGCCGGCTTAAGTCCGTGTTGGGTAAAAGCCGTAGTCAATAGTTGTACGTTGTATTGTGAAACTACCGCGCGCACATAGCCCATGGCAATGGTCGCGGTATTGGCATCGCTGCCATCTACGATCAACTGTAAAGGAGCGGTCGTGCCGGATTCGATATAATGAGAAAAATCCTTAGGGATGATCAGCGCCATCATTGCTTTTCCGCTGTCAATCTTATACTGGATATCCCGGTAATTATCCGTGTAACCGGTTATTTTAAAGTATTTAGAATTTTCAAAATTAAGCAGGAAATTACGGGTAAGCACGGAAGATGCATCCTGATTCCAGATTATAGTACGCACATGATCGATGTCCAGGGAAAGCCCGTAGCCGAAGATCAGCAACATGAATATCGGGATCCCCAGCGCCAGCCCTAAGCTGCGCGAGTCGCGCCTGATTTGGATGAATTCTTTCCAGGCTATGGCCTTAATTCTTTTTAGGCTCTGTACGGTCATATTCTTCTATTGAAGAAACAAATACGTCTTCCAACGAAGGAAGGATCTTACTCACGTTAAAATCGCCGGCATTCTCTTTGCTTAAATATTCTTTTATCGCCGGCATGGCTTTGGAGCTATCGTGGACAACCGCATGGATATTCGCTCCGAAAAGCGCTGCTTCTTTGACGCCTTCTATTTTACCTATCTTTGCCAGCCAATCCTGAGAATTGACTAATGTAATTTCCAGGACTTCATCCTTCATACATTTAGTTTTCATCTCCTCGGGGCTGCCTTGAGCAATGATCGTACCGTGATAGATCAAAACCATACGGTTACAGTTTTCCGCTTCGTCCATATAATGCGTCGTGACAAAAACAGTTACTCCCTGGCCGGCCAACTCTTTAATAACTGCCCAGAAATTGGCGCGGGTCAAAGGATCCACTCCGGAGGTAGGCTCATCAAGGAAGATTATTCTTGGTTTATGCAGCAGCGCGCACCCTAAGGCCAAGCGTTGCTTCCAGCCTCCGGCAAGCGTAGAAGTAAGCGCTGACTCCATCCCTTCTAAACCGGCAGTACGGATGGTTGCCTGGAAACGCTCTTTTTTCTCCTGATGCGGGATCTTATATATGCCGCTATAAAAATTGATATTTTCTTCTACGGTCAGGTCATCATAAAGAGAGAATTTCTGCGACATATAACCGATATTTTCCTTGATCTTAGACTGCTCTTTGATGATATCGAACCCGCCCACCTGCCCGCTGCCGGAGGTAGGAGAAATGATCCCGCAAAGCATGCGGATGGTCGTAGATTTACCCGCGCCGTTAGGGCCCAAAAATCCAAAGATCTCTCCTCCCTGGACCTGAAAATCAATCCGATTGACCGCAACGAACTGGCCGAATTTTTTTTCCAGTTTCTCAACGCTTACGGCAACCTTATCATCCATAGTATTATTTCTTCTCTTCTTTCGCTTCGTATTCCTTAATTACTATAATGAACGCTTCTTCAAGCGTCTTGGTATTGTATTCTTTTTTGATCTTATCCGGTGAGTCGCAGCGTAAGAGTTTACCCTTGTGCATCATGCCTACCCTGTGGCAGCGCTCTGCTTCATCAAGATAACAGGTAGAGCAGAATATGGTCACTTTTTCCTTAAGCAGATCATATAAGATGTTCCAGAAATCCCTTCTTGATACGGGATCAACGCCGTTAGTCGGCTCATCGAGGAACAAAACCCGCGGGGTATGGATCAGCGCGCAGGCAAGCCCGAGCTTCTGCTTCATCCCTCCGGAAAGCTTACCGGCAAAACGCTGCTTAAAAGGCAGGAGCCCGGAAAAATCCAAGAGGCGTTCAATTGCCTCCTGGCGCTTGTCTTTGTCAACGCCGTAAACATCGGCGTAAAAATTAATATTTTCAAGAACGGTTAATTCTTCATAAAGCCCGAACCGTTGGGACATGTAAGCAATGCTTTCTTTTAAAGGTTCAGCTTCCCTTACCGTATGCTTGTTATAGACCCAAGCCTCACCAGATGTAGGATCCAAAATCCCGGTTAAAAGCCGCATGGTAGTGCTTTTACCAGCGCCGTCCGGCCCGACTAAACCGAAGATCTCTCCTTCTTCAACTTCGAGATTCAGATGATCAAGCGCAATCAATGCGCCGAATTTACGGGTGAGATTTTCCGCCTTAATGGTAACCATTTTTTATTCGATCATTATATACGCATCCGCGGGCATCCCAGGTTTTAAGTCCAGGCTGGAATTATCTACCCTGACTTTTATCCTGTAAACATACTTTACTCTTTCTTCAGTAGTTTGGATGTATTTAGGAGTGAATTCTGTCTGACTGGATATAAATGAAATGCGGCCGTTATATTTTTTGCCGCGGTAGCTGTCTGTTTCCACATACGCCTTCTGCCCTAATTTAACTTTTCCTAAATCCGTCTCATTTATATAAGCCGTAACCCAGAGATCATCGAGGTTTACAGCCGTAAAAACCGGTGCGCCCGGCTGTACCACTTCACCCGGCAGCGCGCTCTTTACCAGGACGTATCCGTCAAGCGGGCTAGCAAGGTCAGTCCAGCCTAATTTTGTATTCGCCAACTCTAAGGAAGCGGCTAATTGTTTGATGTTTGCCGAATCGGTATCTGCCTGGGTCTTCGCGGCATCGCGCTTTTGCGCGGAAATTGCCCCTGCCTTAAGCAGATTTTCCGCTCTTAGATAATCATCATAATCAAGTTTATATTGATATTGCGCGTACTTTAACGCTGCCTCTGCTTCTGCCTTAACCTTGCTCAGTTCATCTTTATTCAGCCGGGCAACAATATCATCTTTTTTTATAACCATGCCTTCATCAGTCAGGAGCTCGGTAATTTGCCCGGCTACCCGGAAAGATATGCGCACATCATCTCCTTCGATATTGCCGGAAACCTTGATCGTTTTGCCGTTACCATTCTTCTCTTTTAATATGAAGACGGCTGTTGCGGCCAGCGCGATAATTAAAATTATTGGTATGATTAACTTGATTTTTTTCTTCATTTCCCCTCCTCTACAAGGCCCCGGCCCATAACTCTATCCAGTTTTGCCTTCGCCATAATATAATCGTAAATACCTGAAGTAAGGTTTTGCTCCACCCCCGCCAGGGCAACCTGCGCATCCAAAACATCCAGATTTATGCCTACGCCGTTATTATAGCGGACATAGGAAATCTCCAAGGCCTCCTTTGCGTCCTGGAGGTTATCTTGCTGCGATTTTATCACCTCGGCTGCCTGTATCAGCTCAAGGCAGGCCTGTCTTACGTCAACTGCCACCTGATCGGCCAGATTTTCTTTTCCGATAACTACCTGCATGTAACTCGCCTTGGCCGCGTCAACCTTCGCCTTTGTGGCAAATCCGTCGAATATCGGCACGCTCAAAGAAAGGCCTATGTTCCAATTGCTATGCCTATTATTGAACATATTCCCCAAATTATTGGATTGGTACAAATATTCCGCGTTTGTTTCTATCCGCGGCAGCCATCCTGCCCGGGCGTATTTAATTGCCCATTTACCGATATCTATGCCCAAAGATCTTAAAATCATTTCCGGCTCATTCAAATAGGCCTCTTTAAGGAAATCTTCTTCCCTGATCTCCAGCGGCGTATAGATCAATTTATCGCTGATAATTATTTTATCACTGACTTTCAAGCCCAATAATTTATTCATTTCCGCAATGATCAGATCTATAGCATTCTGCGCGTTGATTAACTGCGGCATTAATAAAGAAACCTGCACCTTTGACTGCAGGAGATCAAACCTCGAAGACGTTCCCTGTTTATAATTATGCCCTACTTCCTCGTAGTGGCTTTCTGCCTGTCGGAGGAGATTTTCGGCGATGCGCTTTGTTTCGTAGGCAAGCAACAGCCCGTAATAAAGCCTCTTTGCTTCAAATTCTACATTAAGCTTTGTCGCGCGCAGGGTCTGGGCCTGCTCTCTTAAGGCGGCCAGATTTGCCCCGCCGTTATAAATAGTATCGTTTACGCTGACACCCATCATATTATTATCTTTATAACCGAAAAATATCCTATTATCTTTCTTGCTGCCGGTAGGATTCGAGGAATTCGGCACTGCGCCATTATGCGTATAACCGGTATTGAAATCGACTTTTGGCAGGAATTCGCTTCTTGCGTTTAATATATCGGCGCTGGAGATTTTAAGCCCGTATTCCTGTATCTGGACATCCTTATTGTTCTTGAATGCGATCCTGATCGCATCCTCCAGCGAGGAAAGCGAGAGAATTTCGGATTTTTTTTCTTCAGAGAAACCTGTACCGGGGCTTAATGATAGGAAACTAAGAATGGCAGCGATAATCGCAAAAGTGCCTACTTTATGAACGATGCTCCTGAATTCATTATATAAAGAATAATTTTTATTTGCCCTAAAATACCTGGCGTTGGCCTTATAATCGCTCTTTAAGACCCCGTCTTTCTCCAGATTATAAAGCGTCCTCTGGAAAACCCCCGGTTTTTTCTTTAACATCCTTCCCAACTGCTGTATATAGTATTCCTGGTCAGGATGGGCATAAAAAACCTTTAGGAGCTTGAGGGTATTTTTGGAAAAGCGCATCTTTAGTTTGTATTGCTATATTCAAATAGCATATAAATATATTAACTTTGCATATAATTATATGCATAAAGAATATAGCTGTCAAGTTAATTTTATGGATTTTTTAGGAATTTAAGGAAGGGTGATCGCCTCGATGATTTTTCTGGCGCCTTCTTTACCGGTTGCGCCTGCGCCTACGCGCACCTCTATCCTACATTCAGCTTCGCTGATCTTGAAAATCTTGATGCGGACGGTCGTTCCGTTAGCATACCTTCCTTTTACTTCCGCGACATTTTCATCTATTACCGCTTTTTTAAATTCTATGCCCTGCGTCTTTATCGCCGCCTTAGCCATTTCCAATGCCTGGCCATAAGAAACATTTAAGTTTTTAGTTGCTTTCGCAGATTCAGATACCCCTGCCATAACGGCAATGCATCCGCAAAGGCTTGCAGCTATAAAAACCACAGCCATCAACATTGACAGCCTTTTAAGCATTTTATTCTCCTTTTTTATCTAAAAAATCTACACCCTGATAGGCAATATTACAAAAGGGATGCCCTGCCTATATAATAATTTCTGCAGCGCGAATACCGTGTAATTATGGAATATAGGAGAAAAGAAAGACTCTTTTTCAAAAACGAGCTGCCCTCCAAAAAAAACAGCATTCGGAAAACGCTTAATAACCTCCGGCGTGATCCGGTTCACCTCATCAACCACATCCACTCCCACTACGCGCAGCCCTTGCGCAAAATACCCTTGGCGGTGCATAAAGCCCACGTAGCGGTCTAAGTCTTTTTTCACATGCTCTTCCAGATTCCCGAGTTCTTGCACGCCTTTAAAATTACCCGCGTCTACCACTCCGATCTCTATAAAGACAAAATTCTTGAATGCCCCCCCGAATAACCTGATTGCTCCAAAAAGCGTATGCAGCCCCATTCCATTGAAACCGCTGACGATCAAAACGGCGGTTTTTGCTTTTGCATCGAACTTTGGCGGTTCCAGCAAAACAGCCCCTGTGCTATTCTCTTCTGATTCCGTAGTTGCTACTAAACTATTCAAACGGTGTAATTGTTTTGCGATACTATAGTAGTGCCGCTTGGTAAGGATGGCCAGAAAAACCAGCCCGGCAGTAATGAATAATGTGATCCATCCGCCCTCGTTAAATTTCATCACTACCATCGAGATCAATATAAAAGCGCTCAATATAAGGCCGACCCCGTTTATAAAAATTTTGCCGGCCCATCTTTTTATCTTCTCATGCCGGCAATCCCACCAGTGGCGCACCATGCCCGTCTGAGAAAGCACAAAGGTAATAAAGACGTTGATGCTGTAAAGGATGACCAGGAACCGCACGGAGGCATGGGTCAAGAACATCAACAGCGCCGCCAGGCCTCCCATGATCAATATCCCCTTTTGCATTACCAGCCTGTCGCTTAAATATGAAAACCGTGTGGGAAACCAGCGGTCCAATGCCATATTCGCCAATACCCTCGGGCCGTCTAAGAAACCGGCTTGCGCGGCTACAAAAAGCAGCGAGGCTTCTGAAATAAGCGTAATCAGAATGAAGGCAAAACCGGATTTTCCCCATCCGCCGGCGATCTGTTCAAGCAGGCTGGCATTCAGGGTTTTGCCCTGCTGGGGGGCGATGCCATAAAATATGTAGGCAACCATCAATCCCATAACAACAAAAGACAAAGAGATAGCCATATAACGCATGGTGTGCTTTGCGGTCTCTACTCTCGGCTCTCTTAAGATAGGGATACCGTTACTGACTGCCTCCAGTCCGGTATAAGTTCCTGCGCCCATGCTGTAAGCGCGCAAGATCAAAAAAAGCATGCCAAAAATTCCAACCTGGGAAACAGTGCTCTGTATATCCGTCTTTGTGGAGACTACCATACCCGACAAATCAGGCACATGCCTAAAAAATGCTAAAACAATGATAAAAATGTGGGTGATAAGAAAGGTAATGAAAATCGGGGCCAGGGTAAGAACCGATTCCTTCGCTCCCCTTAAATTCAAATAAGTAAGAACCAGGACAATCAAAATAGCAAAACCGATCCTGTATGTATGCCATACTACAGGAAAAAAACTAAATATTGCGTCTGCGCCGCTGGCTATGGAAACCGTGATCGTCAGGACATAATCGATCAGCAGCGCGCATCCGGAGATCATACCTAAGGTAGGGGACAATAATTTACTGGCAACAACGTAGCCGCCGCCGCCGTGGGGGAAAAGTTCGACTATTTGGGAGTAACTCGAGGCGATGACAAAGATGGTAATTACCGTGCCGATAGCCACAAAGATGCTCAAGTAGGTATGGCCATGCAATGCCAAAAACGCTTCCTGTGGCCCGTAACAAGATGAAGACAAGCCATCGGCGCCCAGCCCTATCCAGGCAAAAAATGCTACCAATGAAAGCTTATGAAAAAGATGCGTGTCTTTCAGATCGCGCGGTTTGCCAAATAATTTACTTTTAATGCTTTCAGCTAAATTTTTCTGGTTTTCCATACTAATTTTCCATATTGACCGGCTTATGCCAGTTTTTCAATTATAACATATTTTACAATTCTATCAATTCGTAATCAAGGCTGCCTAATCCTATTGCCTGGGCAGCTTTAAGCTGTTTTATCCCGTCTTGCTCAGGATGGACTGCTTTAAAGATGTCTTTCCCGCAGGCCTTATTCACTAAATCAAAACTTGCCTTATCGATACTTACCGGGTCTAAAGAAGCGAATATCCCGACATCCGGGGCAATGCGCGGATTTTCCATTCCCCAGCAGTCGCATTCCTTATTTATTTTTAAGGCGAAGTTTATAAACCCTGCTTTATTTTTCTTGCCCTTGAGGACCGCTAAGGTATATTCAGCCATTTTTTCCTGCACCTTACCGCCTGCCGCAAAATCTATGAACATCGCCATGGTGGGACAAACTGCCAGGCAGCTTGCGCAGCCGATACATTTTGCGCTGTTAACCACGGATTTTTTGTTTTCAAGATGGATCGCGCCTACCGGGCAGATTTTTTCACATTCGCCGCAACCAATGCATTGCTCCAGATGAACAACAGGCGCAACATCGCAATGCTGCGCAAGCTTGCCCTGTCTTGTAGCACAGCCCATACCGATGTTTTTCAATGCCCCTCCAAATCCGGTTAAGATATGGCCCTTGAAATGATTGACGGCGATAATCGCATCCGCATCAACGAAAATACGGGCGACATTAGCGTTCTTGATGAATTTCTGACCGACCGGTATATCGACGATGTTTTCCTTCTTAGTATCATCTGGTATGATCACGTCTACCCCTGTTACCTCTTTTGTGAAACCATGCTCGTGGGCAAGTTGCAAGTGGTCAGCGGAGTTTAAACGCCTGCCGCGATAAAGCGTATTCGCATCCGATAAGAATGCAACCGCGCCCTTATCCTTAATCCTATCACAGATGACACGCACATGCTCTGGCCTGACAAATCCGGTATTGCCTTCCTCGCCGAAATGGGCCTTTACCGCGACTTTCTGCCCCTTAGAGATGAAATCTAAAACCTTACTTTCTTCCAATAGTCTTTTAAGCTTGTCGTTTATGCTTTTGATCGTATCAGAACCCGTTACGGCTGTAAAATATACTTTACTTTTCATGTTTTATGCCTTTCTCAAAATACCTGTTTTACAGACCTGGCCGAATCGCCTGGCGCTTTCCCTGACCGTCCTTGTATAGGTTTTATAATCGATGCCGATCAAGCCGAACCGCGGGCCAAAGCCCTTATCCCACTCAAAATTGTCCATCAGTGACCAGTAAAGGTAGCCGGTTACCTGGACGCCTTCTTTCATCGCGCGGTAAAGGTTTTTTAAATGCTCGTATATATATTTCCAGCGCAATTTGTCATCGGGCGTGCAAATGCCGTTTTCCGTGATCATTACCGGCAGGTTATATTTTTTAAGTTCCAAAAGCACCTCATACAGCCCCTGAGGGTAAATATCCCAGCCAAGAGAATTTTTTTCAACCCGATGGTGGTTTTTAGTGCAGACATCCGCCGCCAGGTTACCAATGCCGAACCTCTTCAGTTCTACCAATTGCCGCGAGTAATAATTGACGCCGATAAAATCCATGGTTTTATGCGGTATGATATCATGCCGCATGATCCTCTCTAAGAAGCCTAAATTATACAACCTGTCTCTCAGGTAAGCAGCGAAGCGGTTCTTTAGGTCCCGTCTGCAAGGCTTAAAGGCCATTACGTTCTGGGCAATACTGATAGAGGCTCGAGAAAGGTTTAATTCTTTGTAAATTTTATGGATCGCATGATATGCCCTGAGATGCGCGGAAACCATGTTTTCTTCAACTTGCGTTGCCTGTAAATACGACTTTTCCTGCGGCGGCCATACTCCGAAAATGTAGGCATGGGATATATATATCGTCGGCTCGTTTATGGTGATCCAATAATCTACGTATTTTGCCAGAGGCCGCACCACAAACTCACAGTAACGCAGGAAATAATCAACCGACCTGCCGTTTACCCATCCGCCCCGTTTACTGAAC
>CAIRWO010000019.1 GCA_903882345.1 Candidatus Omnitrophota bacterium
GGGCTCAGAATGCCATTGGAACGTCGGTCGTCGGCGGGATGCTGTCCGCGACTTTCATTGACCTTATTTTTATCCCGTTATTTTTTATCCTGGTATCCCGCTTTTTCAAAAAATCCATATGAGACGAATACATTTTTTAATTTTGGGAATTGTTCTTTGCCTTTCGGGATGCACAATGATCCCGAAATACGACCGGCCGAGCACTCCGGTGCCCGGTAATTGGCCCAGCGGGCCGGCCTACCCGAAGATGCAGCCGCAGGACAACATAATAGACGCCACGCAATTAAGATGGCAGGATTTCTTTATTGATACAAAACTGCAGCGTATTCTCGAGACTGCCCTTGAAAATAACCGTGACCTGCAGCTTGCCGCTCTTAATGTGGAAAGGGCGCGCGCCCTCTATGGCGTTCAATTGGCCAAGTTGCTGCCGGTAATTGACGGGCAGGCAGGTATGGTCAAACAGCGCTATTCCTCGGATTTTGTCAGCCCCGGAACCCCGAACATAACCAAAGCATATAGTGTCGATCTGGGCATTACCGCCTGGGAGATCGATTTCTTCGGGCGTATCCGCAGCTTAAGCAAACAGGCTCTGGAAGAATACCTGGGTACGGCGGAAGCCCGCCGCAGCGTGCAGATCGCGCTGATATCCGAGGTCGCCAGAGCCTATTTAGTCATCGCCGCAGATCAGGCAAACCTTAACCTGGCCTGGTCAACCTTGACCACGCAGGAAGGAGTTTATAATCTGGTCCTGCGTAAATACAATGCCATGCTGGTAAACGACATAGACCTCTACCGGGCAAAAACCCAGGTGGATACGGCCCGGGTAGATGTCGTCAGTTACACGCAGCAGGTGGCGCAGGACAAAAATGCCTTGAATCTCTTGAGCGGCACTCCCGTCCCGGAAGACCTTTTGCCGGTTAGTCTTGACAGCGCCGGCCCGCTTATAGATATTTTTCCCGGTCTGTCTTCCGATGTGCTTCTCAGGCGCCCGGATATTATGTCCGCGGAGTATCGTTTAAAAGGCGCTTACGCCAATATCGGCGCGGCCCGAGCTGCCTTCTTTCCCAGTATTTCGTTGACCACCGCCGTCGGAACTGCCAGCAGCCAGTTTTCCGGCCTGTTTTCAGGCGGCAAGGGCACCTGGATCTTTGCCCCGCAGATGGTGCTGCCTGTTTTTGATGCCAACGTCTGGGCTGCCTACAGGGTCAGCGAAACGGACCGCAAGATCGCATTGACCCGGTATGAGTTAGTTATCCAGAGAGCTTTTAAGGAAGTAGCCGACGTCCTGGCCGTGCAGGGCACGGTGGACCAGCAGATAGCGGTACAGCAATCTATGGTGGATTCGGCACAGAAGGTTTATCGTCTGTCAGGTAAACGTTATGCAAACGGCATTGACAGCTATTTGAGCGTTTTGGATGCGCAGCGCTCGCTTTATAGCGCGCAGCAGAGCCTTATTTCCATTCAGCTGTCTAAGCTCGTCAATGAAGTCCGGGCGTATGCGGTCCTGGGCGGAGGCACAGAGGAGGGCGAAGGCAAGCAGCCCAAGCGGAGCTTCCTCGAAGAAAAGGCGCTGGTATCAGCAAAACATAAATCAGGAAAGTCACGACATTAAAGCATTAAAAAAATCTCATCCCGCTGCCGGAAAACCCCAACCCAAATTCTTAAAATACTATTTTTTTTCTGTAATCGCAATATAATAATGTCCTAAAATAGCAAAGTAAGAATGTCCTATTTCTAACTGCTATAATGCCTCTAAAGGAAGGAGGCAAAGGCAGTGGAGGACATTCTTACGATGAACCAAAAAGATTTAAAGCGGTTACATGTAATACGCAAGACAATTGATAGGTGTATTAAGCAGCGGGAAGCCGCGGAACTGCTTGGGTTAAGCCCGCGTCAGGTACGCCGGTTGGTTAAGCGGGTACGGAATGAATCCGATAAAGGGATAATCCACCATTCCAGAGGCAGGCGGTCGCACCGGGCAACAGCCGATAGAATAAAGCAAAAAGCGCTTAACCTTTGCCGCGGCATATACTCAGGATTCAATCCTACTTTTGCCTCTGAGAAGCTCTTTGAGAGAGATAGGATTAAGATAAGCCGGGAGACATTGCGGCAGTGGTTTATCGCCGAAGGCATCGCCTATGATGAGCGTAAAGCCCGTCCGCATCGCAAGTGGCGTCCGCGCAGGCCCCATTGCGGGGCAATGGTGCAGATGGACGGTTCTCACCACGATTGGTTTGAAGGCCGCGGGCCGGAATGCGTGCTGATGGGTTACATAGACGATGCCTCAAGCCGTGTCTATGCGCGTTTCTATGAATACGAAGGCACATTCCCTGCCATGGACAGCTTTAAGCGTTATATCTTAAAGTACGGCCTGCCTCATAGCGTCTATCTCGACAGGCATTCGACGTATAAGGGCAAACGTAAGCCTACAATAGATGAAGAACTCGCAGACCGCCAGCCCTTAAGTCAATTCGGCAGGGCACTGGAAGAATTAGGGGTGCGCCTCATTCATGCGCAATCAGCTCCGGCCAAAGGCAGGATTGAGCGGCTCTTTAAGACATTCCAGGACCGTCTGATCAAGGAGATGCGATTAAGAGATATCAGCAGTATTGCAGCAGCGAATGAATTCTTGAACCAATATCTGCCGGTATTCAACAAGCGTTTTGGTGTTGAGCCGTTAAACCCGGCAGATTTGCACCGTCCGATAGCCAAAGGCATTGAACTCGATAAGGTTCTCTCTATAAGGACGCCCAGGACATTATATAATAACTTCACCATAGCGCATAAGGGCAGGCTCTACCAGGTTGAAGACAATGTCCGGACAAGGGAAGTCATTGTAGAAGAACGCTTAGACGGTCCTTTATTTATTACATATAAGACACGAGCATTACGGTATAAAGAGATTGCGCGGCGTCCGGAAAAATTGAAGCATCCGTGCAAAAATTACAAGCCGCCTATTCCCGGGTCTGATCATCCCTGGAGGAAGTTTCATTATGGTAGGAATCTTCCAGTGCATAAGGAAGAAGAAGCTTTTGCAGGCGTTCTTTAAAAAACCAAAATTAGGACATTTCTATTTTGCTAGGAATAGGACATTTTTATCTTGCTAGTGCAAACGCCGGCTTTTTTCTTGACGGTTCGTTTGTTTCGTGTACAATAATAGCACAATTCCCCCTTAGCTCAGTCGGTAGAGCGAGTGGCTGTTAAC
>CAIRWO010000020.1 GCA_903882345.1 Candidatus Omnitrophota bacterium
GATAAAAAACGGATCACTAATTTTTATTTTGAAACGCTTGATTCCAAGGGGGTAAAGGCAGGCGCGATCATCGATTCCATAGAGCTGACGGCCTGTGTTGAGCGGATTTTAAAAAAATTAAAAACCGACTCAGGTATAAATATTAAGTTGATCCATGCCAATATTTCCGGGCAGGACATAATCGCCAAACACAGCCGGGCGATCCTTCCTTTGGCGGAAAGAGGCAACAAGGTCATAACCCTGTCCGATATGTATAAAGCCAATGGTATGGCGCGCATATTAGGCTCTAACCTGGAAGAAGAGATAATCCACCAGATGCCTTACAGTTACTCGATAGATTCCCAGGGCGATATCCTTAACCCCCTCGGCCTTTACAGCCACCGTTTGGAGGTTGATCTCTTTTTGATCAGCGCAAAGATGTCTTCCGTACAAAGCCTGACCCGCGTAATAAATCAGGCAGGCTACGAGATTAAAGACTTATTCTTTTCAGGGATTGCCACCAGCAGGGCGGTATTCGGCAAAGAAATTAAGGATGGGGTAAATTGTCTTTGTGATATCGGAAGCGACATCACGGAAGTGCTCATATTTAAGGAAGGGCTGCTGAAGAGTATAGAGATACTGCCTCAGGGCGGCGATGATCTAACGCGGGAAATTTCCACGGTATTAAAGATCCCCTTTGAACTGGCGGAAGAAGTAAAAAAATCCCATTCCTCTATCGGCGACTTTTCCCTGATAGACGAAGCTAAAGAGATCCTGATAAAGAAAAACAATATTTATAAGCCGATTAAACAAAAGATGGTTTCGGAAATCGTTACCGCCAAGGCAAAATCCCTTTGCCAGAATATTAAAGAGGCGATAGAAAAAACCTTGCCCGCTAATCATTTAGATAATTTTGTTGTATGCGGCAGGTCGGTTTTGCTGGACGGTTTTCTGGAAACCCTGGAGAATGGCCTGGGCATATCCGTTAAGCTTGCCCGGATCAATAACCCGGAGATCAGCCGCCTGGTCAACAAGTCAGAAGCGTTGTCTGGTCAAAAATACCTGGCTTATATTACGCCGCTGGGTATAATTTGCCAGATTATGCAGTTGGAAGATCCGTATTTCTTATCATCCAATCACCAGCCCACCCGTAACCTATTCCTTAGATTCTTAAACCGGGCAAAAGAAGTATACCAGGAATATTTCTAAACTTTTACCGTCGGCTGGCAATTTTGCCGGGCCTATCTTACCTTGTTTAACTGTCCCTGTCGTATTTTCTCGCTCAAGAGCCGATTTCCCCCGCCTTTAGCGGGGGACGCCAATGTTCTTTCAGATTTCGGCGGCGTTGAACTCAGCCGTCCCGCTCTAGCGGAGACGGCTTCGAACATACATCGCCGTCCCGATATTGCCAGCCTCTCGGCTGGCATCGGGATTCCCGAAATACTGAAAGCTCCAGTGTCTAAATCGGCTATTCGCTCTGAAATACGGCAGCGGCATTTAAACATAACGTATGGCAATCTTGCGGCTGGCTTGGCTTGATTCGAGCAGCACGTAGGAGGCTTGAGCGGGCA
>CAIRWO010000021.1 GCA_903882345.1 Candidatus Omnitrophota bacterium
CTACGAGAAGGAAGACGCTAAGGTCTCCGTGTTCGACCATGGCCTTTTGTACGGAGACGGGGTCTTTGAGGGTATCCGTTCTTACAACCGGTTAGTGTTTAAACTAAAGGAGCATATCGAGAGGCTGTTTGAGTCTGCCCATTCGATCATGCTTAAAATTCCTCTGGATAAAGAGCAAATGATCAAGGCGGTGTTAGCCACCCTGCGCGCCAACGGCCTAAAAGACGCTTATATCCGCCTTGTGGTTACGCGGGGCGAAGGCGACCTGGGGCTTGACCCGCGCAAGTGCACGGGAAGACCTACGGTGATCATTATTACCGATAAGATCAAGCTTTACCCGGAGAAATTTTATCAGGACGGGCTTTCGATTATTACCGTGCCGACAATAAGAAATCTGCCTGAGGCGGTAAACCCGCAGATCAAGTCCCTGAATTATCTGAATAATATTTTAGCCAAGATCGAAGCCACGAATTCCGGCTATGAAGAAGCGATCATGCTGGATTCTTTAGGTTATGTTGCCGAATGCACGGGAGACAATATTTTTATTGTGCGGGATAAGCATCTTTATACACCGCCGCAGTGCATGGGCAGCCTCCGGGGGATTACCCGCGACGCAGTGATGGAGATTGCGCAGAAGAATAAAATTCACGTGCATGAGCATGTGCTTACGCGCCATGAGCTCTTTATTTCCGATGAATGTTTCCTTACCGGTACGGCCGCGGAAATTATCCCGGTGGTTAAGGTAGACGGCCGCGTGATCGGCAGCGGCAGGCCCGGTAGCGTTACGCTTGGCCTGATGAAGAAATTCAAGGAAATGACAAAGACGGCGGGAGTGAAATATTAACACCCGACTTTAAAGGACAAGTCGGTGTGCGCTTACTGCGCTAGGAGGAGTAATGTTGTGTGATGTCTGCGGTAAAAACCAGGCGACTGTCCACCTCACGGAAATCGTCGACGATCAGATGACCGAACTGCACCTTTGCGAAGAATGCGCCCGCCAAAAGAGCGAACAGATGGAGCAGCAGTTCGGTTTAAGCGATCTTCTGGCAGGCATGGCGGAATTCACCAAGCCGGTCCAGGATAAAGAGATGGTCTCGGTTAAGTGTAAGAAATGCGGGCTTACCTTTACCGATTTCAAAAAGATCGGCAGGCTCGGCTGCAGTGAATGTTACAACGCATTCAGGAAATATCTGGCGCCTTTGCTGAAAAGGATACACGGCTCCAGCGTGCATATGGGCAAGAAACCGTTGACAATAGGCGGTATTGCGCCGAAAGAAGACAAAGAAAGCGACCTGTCGCTGTTGCGCCAGAGGCTGCAGAAGGCGGTTGAGGCAGAGGAATTTGAAGAGGCGGCTTCTTTGCGCGACCAGATAAGGCAGCTGGAAAAACAACAGCAGGCGGCGCCGCCTGCGCCTGATGAAGGAAAAAAGGAATAAATCATGAAATTAAACGATCTGATGAACCATACCAGTGAATGGCTGAAAGGCACGGGCCCGAATTCCGATATTGTCATCTCCAGCCGTATCCGGCTGGCGAGGAACCTTGATAAATACCCTTTTCCCCACTGGGCGAAGAAAGAACAGTCGCAGGAAGTTAACTTGACAATAGAAGAAGCAAAGGCAAAGGTTGACTTTCTTAAAAATACCACGACTTTCCAGCTGGCGGGTATGGATGCGGTAGATAAGCAATTCTTCGTAGAGAGACACTTGATGTCTTATGAACACGCGCAGCGGCAGGACAGCAAGGCGGTAATTATCGACGATGAAGAAATAATCTCGATTATGGTCAACGAAGAAGACCATATGCGTATACAGGTGATGCAGTCCGGCTTTAATATTTTCGAGGCATGGAATATTATCAACAGGATCGACGATGCCTTAAGCCAGCAGTTGTCTTATGCCTTTTCTTCCGAATGGGGGTATCTCACCTGCTGCCCGACAAATACGGGAACGGGTATGCGCGGCTCGGTAATGCTGCATTTGCCGGCGCTGGTGATGACCCGGCATATTAACCGGGTTCTGGCGGCTATCGCGAAGTTAAGCTTTACCACGCGCGGGCTTTACGGTGAAGGCACGCAGGCAAGCGGAAATTTTTTTCAGATCTCCAATCAGGTTTCCCTTGGCCACAGCGAGGAGGAGATCATTGATAATATTAACGGGCTGATCCGCCAGATCATCGAACAGGAGCAGCAGGCGCGGGAATCGCTGGTGCATCAGAACCGGGCAATGCTCGAAGACCGGGTTAACCGTTCCTTCGGGATCTTAAAGAGCGCATATATCATTTCCAGCCAGGAAACCGTGGAGCTCATGTCAATGCTCAGGCTGGGCTCTGACCTTGGGATGATTAAAAATATCGGCCGGCGCACGGTCAACGAATTGTTTATTGTTACCCAGCCGGCGCATTTACAAAAACTGGAAAATCGTAAGTTGACACAACAGGAGAGGGATGTAAGAAGGGCGTCACTGATCAGGGAAAGATTAAAAATATAATTATCGGCTCACCATATTAATATATTTTAGGAGGAATAAGAAATGTTTAACAGATTTACGGAACGCGCGAGGAAAGTCATCATATTGGCAAAAGAAGAAGCCAGGCGGTTTAACCATGATTATATCGGTACCGAACATATACTTCTTGGTTTAATTCGTGAAGGTGAAGGCGTAGCTGCGGCAGTGCTGCAAAAGTTGGGTGTTTCTTTGGAAAACATCCGGCTGGAAGTGGAAAAACTCGTGCAGCCCGGCCCGACCACGCAGATTATCGGAGACATTCCTTTTACTCCCCGCGCAAAGAAGGCCCTTGAGCTTGCCGCCGAAGAAGCGCGCTCACTGGGGCACAATTATATCGGCACCGAGCATCTTTTGCTGGGTTTAATCCGTGAGGGCGAAGGCGTTGCTTCGCAGGTTTTGCTGAACCTTGGCCTGGATTTGAACCGTGTAAGAAACGAAGTAATGGAGCTTTTGGGTTCGGCATTACCGGGGATGGCCGGTGGCGGCGGACCCGGACAACAGGTAAAATCAAAGACCCCTGCCCTGGATGCCTTTGGCAGGGATTTGACTGTTTTGGCAAGGGACAATAAACTTGATCCGGTGATTAACCGCAGGGCTGAGATCGAGCGGGTGATCCAGATCTTAAGCCGCCGCACAAAAAATAATCCCGTGCTTTTAGGCGAAGCGGGCGTCGGTAAGACCGCGATTGTTGAGGGACTGGCGCAGGCGATCATTGCCGGTAACGTCCCGGAGATCTTAAGAGGCAAGCGCATGGTCGTCTTGGACCTGGCACTGATGGTCGCCGGGACAAAATACCGCGGCCAGTTTGAAGAGCGGATCAAGGCGGTAATGGAGGAGATAAAACGTTCTCAGGACGTGATCATCTTTATCGATGAGCTGCATACCTTAGTCGGCGCGGGCGCCGCAGAAGGGGCGATCGATGCCTCGAATATTTTAAAGCCGGCGCTTTCCCGCGGGGAAATGCAGTGTATCGGCGCAACTACCCTTGATGAATACAGGAAATATATTGAGAAAGACGCGGCCCTGGAGCGCCGCTTTCAGACGATTATGGTGGAGCCGCCTTCGGTTGATCAGACTATTGAAATACTTAAAGGGCTGCGCGATAGATACGAGGCGCATCACCGTGTTACCTTTAAAGATGAAGCGTTGGAAGCAGCGGCAAAACTTTCCGACCGCTATATTTCCGGCAGGTTCCTTCCGGATAAGGCAATCGACATCATGGATGAGGCCGGCTCGCGGGCGCGGCTGAATGTTTTGATCGTGCCGCCGGAAATCAAAAAACTTGAGGAAAAAGTCGAAGGCCTAAGGAAAGAAAAAGAGTCATTTATTAAAAGCCAGGATTTTGAAAAGGCGGCTTCTCTGCGCGACCAGGAAAGGCTCACCCGTCAGGAACTGGAAAAGCTCAATAAAGAATGGTCGCAGGCAAAAGATAAAATGCGGCCGGAGGTCAATGAAGAAGATATTGCCAAGATCATCGCGCAATGGACAGGTATCCCGATCTTTCGCCTGGAAGAAAAAGAAGGCGAAAAGCTGCTGAAGATTGAAGATGAGCTGCACAAGCGCGTGATCGGACAGGAGGAAGCGATAAGTACGATTGCCCATGCCATTAGGCGTTCGCGTGCCGGTATCAAAGATCCCCGCAGGCCCATCGGTTCGTTTATTTTCCTCGGGCCGACAGGCGTGGGAAAGACATTACTGGCGCGGGCATTGGCAGAATTTATGTTCGGCGACGAAGATGCGCTCCTACAGCTGGATATGTCGGAGTATATGGAAAAATTTAATGTCTCACGTCTTGTGGGTGCTCCTCCCGGATACGTCGGGTATGAAGAAGGCGGCCAGCTTACGGAAAAAGTCAGGCGCCGGCCGTATTCGGTAATTCTCCTTGATGAAATTGAAAAGGCGCATCCGGACGTCTTTAACCTCCTGCTTCAGGTGTTTGAAGACGGCAGGCTTACCGACAGCTTCGGCAGGAAAGTTGATTTCCGTAACACGGTAATGATCATGACCTCCAATATCGGAGCAGAGACGATCCGTAAAACCAGCTCCCTCGGATTTAAGACGCAAAAAGAAGAGATCACCTATCAGGACATGAAGGATAAACTTCTTGAGGAGGTTAAGCGGACGTTTAAGCCGGAGTTCTTGAACCGCCTGGATGATACTATCGTTTTCCGGCCGCTGGTAAAAGAAGACCTTATGAAAATCATCGATATCGAGATCAATTATGTTGCCGCTCGGCTTAAAGAACAGGGTATTTCTCTGGAGGTTTCGCAGGAAGCGAAAGACTTCCTGATTGAAAAAGGTTTTGATCCGGTTTTCGGGGCAAGGCCGTTAAAGCGCACGATCCAAAGGTTCCTGGAAGATCCTTTGGCTTCCGAGATCATCTCTAAGAAGTTCAAGGATGGCTCAAAAGTCAGGGTATCGCGTAAATATGATGAGCTTTTGTTTGAACAATGACAAATAAATCGCTAAGCGATAAGTTATCGGATCTCCAATTGGTAAAGAAGCTTGCTTTGCTTTCCTATCCGGTAAATAAATTTTTTATCGGTATCGGGAAAAATGTAATTACGATGCTGTATTTTCTCGGCGGTTTAAGTAACCTTGCGGCACAGACCTTTTATTGGTTATTTATCCCGCCGTTTAAAAAGATGCGCTTTATTGACCAGGCAAAGCGCACAGGTTTTGACAGCCTGCCGATAGTCTCGTTGATCGGTTTGTTCATTGGAATGATCCTTGCGCTGCAGACCGCGGTGCTTATGCAGCGTTTAGGCTCGGAAATGTATATTGCCAGCATTGTCGCCCTTTCTTTGGTCAGGGAACTTGGGCCCGTGATCACGTCGCTGGTCGTAGCCGGCCGCGTAGGCGCTGCGATAACCGCGGAGTTAGGCTCAATGCAGGTGACCGAGCAGATAGATGCCCTGGAAACGCTGGCAACTAACCCCATACAGTACTTGGTCGTGCCGCGCTTTTTGGCCTTGAGCCTGATGCTGCCGATACTTACTTTATACGCGAATATCATCGGCATCTTTGGAGGGTATTTACTTTGCGTATATAAGCTGGGCATATCTTCCAGCATGTATATAAAAATCGCTACCGACGCGTTATTGTATAAAGATCTTTTTACCGGGCTTGCCAAGACGGTATTTTTCGGGATGATCATCGCTTTTGTCAGCTGTTATGAAGGGTTTAATGTGGAGGGCGGGGCAGAGGGCGTAGGTAA
>CAIRWO010000022.1 GCA_903882345.1 Candidatus Omnitrophota bacterium
ATACGAGAAAGTATAAAGTCCTGATATCGGCCGTCCACAGCGTATACCGGCTGATCAACTCGACTTATGAACTCAAAGAGCTGATCTGCCGCTTAGGAAGGTTGTGTTCGCAGATCTTTCACGCGCAGTATTGCCTGATCATATTGCTCGACCCCGCAAAAAAACATTCACTATTCAAATGCCTGATCAGCGGCAGAAAAAAGATCGTCGTAGATAAAAAAATCAAGGTTTCAAAGGGCGTGGAACAAAAGATCCTGAAGACCGTCTCATCGATCAGAAAAGGCAACCTCCTGGGCCTGCCCCTTGTCTGCGAGGATATCATGGGCATGATCATCGTAAAGCGCTCGAAAAACGAACCAGCCTTTGACGGCTTCGACCAGGAAATACTCACCACAATGAGCGAGCAGGCGATAATCGGGATAAAGAACCTGCAGCTATACGAAGAGCAGCAAAAGATCGTCCTGGGCAGCATAAAATCACTGGTGACCATGCTTGACCGGCGGGTGCCGCAAGAATACACCCATTCCCCGTATTTCAGCCGTATCGTAACGGCGATCGCCGTACAGATGCGGCTTGATGAAAAACAAATGGAGAGCCTTAAGTACGCCAGCCTTCTGCATGACGCCGGCAAAGTAGATATTCCGCTTGAGATACTGACAAAAACAACAAAACTGACTGCCCGGGAGTTTGATATCATCAAAAGCCATCCTGTAAGGGGAGCGGAGATCCTGCGGCCGCTGCAGATCTTAAAACCGGCCATACCGATAATCTTGCACCACCATGAAAAATACGACGGCACAGGCTATCCGTCGCGGCTGAAAAAAGGCCAGATCCCGCTGGGTGCGCGCGTGATGGCGGTTGCCGACGCATTCGAGGCAATGGTTTACGGCAGGCCGTACCGTGAAAGAATGAATATCCCCGCGGCAATAAAAGAGATCAAGAAAAAAAGTGGCTCTCAGTTCGACCCTAAAGTCGTTGAGGCATTCTTAAAGATCTGTAAAAAAATAAAATCAAAAAATTACTTGCAACCGTCGGGAAAATAAGTTATAAAATAAAGCATGGAGACTAGCGCTCAACAGTTGGAATTATTTTCAGGCTCAGGCAGGCCGGCGGAAACAGCCGGGCTCAACCGCAATATATTTTTCGGCTACATCCGCGGTTATGAAAAGATAATCCTCATTGTCATGGGGTTTATTGTAATTGCCGTCGCCTCGTTCTCGCTGGGGGTGGAAAAAGGAAAACTCAACATGGCTTCTAATCTCCCAACTGCCGGCCAAAAACAGGAAACGTTAATCGCAAAAAGCAAGCCGGTAATAATTAATCCTGTGCAGGTTAATCCTGCGCAGGTTCAAGAGATCAGCTCAAGCAAGCCGGGAAATTACACAATTCAATTGGCAAGCTATCAAAGCAAGAATCTCGCCCAAAAAGAGGCAGGGACGTTAAAGAAAACCGGGCTGGCTCCCCTGGTCATATCCAAGGGCAGCTACAGCATATTATGCGTGGGCAGTTTCAACAGTAAAGAAACCGCCAGGGCGCTGTTATCACAACTAAAGAAAAAATACCAGGACAGCTTTATAAGGAGGCTTTAAGACATGGCGATACACCCGTCTTTAAAATCTGCGGACAAGGATAAAAAAGCAAGGTCAGTATTAAAACGCACCGAACGGCTAAAAACCATGATGGAAAAAAAGATGTGGAAGGAAGGCGACGACGTATTCGGGTTGCCGAAAATTAAAACAATAAGGATAAAAATCAAGAAAGAAAAAGCGGAAAAAACAGAGACAGCTGCAGCAACAGCAGCAGGCGCTCCCGCCGCAAGCCCTGCTCAAGCAGCCGCTCCCGCTAAAGGCGCTGCCAAGGCCCAAGATAAAAAGTAACCCAATACCAATGCGTAAAATAACAATCATTAGCGGATTAGTTGTAAGCATTTTTCTCTGCCTGGCAGGAGAATATTGCCGCGCAGGAGATATTGCCGTTACTACGGCCGGGGAGTTTACCGGCAGAATCAATGAAGACAATATTAACGTCCGGGCAGACGCAAATACAAATTCTCCGGCAATCTGCAAGCTGCCGAAAGGCGAAAGCGTAGAAGTCGTTTTGGAAAGATACGACTGGTATAAGATCAGGCTGCCTAAGGCGGCAGCGGCATTTGTAAAAAAATCCCTGCTTGAGCCGATCGATGAAAAGACAGCCAAGGCAAAGGCAGAAAACATCAATCTAAGGATACAACCAAACCAAACATCGGCGATACTGGGGAGGCTGGAAAAAAATGAGGTCGTGGCGATCCTTAAAGATAAAGATGAATGGCTTAAAATAGAACCTACGGCAAATACTTTCGGCTGGGTGCATAAGAAATTTGTTGACCGGCAAGAGGCTGCTGCAGGGAAGAAACAGGAAAAGGCGGCAGCTGCGGAAAAAACGGCACAGGCAGAAGAGATCATTACCGAAGGCCTGATACAGCCGTATGGAAAAGTTATAAACCGTA
The DNA here is from genome assembly GCA_903882345.1 of Candidatus Omnitrophota bacterium. Lineage (GTDB taxonomy): Bacteria > Omnitrophota > Gorgyraeia > Gygaellales > Profunditerraquicolaceae > CAIRWO01. Next base: position 2,486 of record CAIRWO010000022.1, read on the forward strand.
TTGCTACGCATAAGCTTATCACAAAAGACTATTCCGTTTACCTGTTAAAAGGAAACGCGGATAGCCTCAATCCCCTGACCTACCACAAAGTCAGAGTCAGCGGTAAAATAATATCCCCCACAAAGGAAAAATATCCGGTTATCGAAATAACCAAACTGGAGGCCCTGGATTGAGCGTTATAGGGCTCTTGATCAGCTTCGCGCTGCTGTTAGTCTCCGTAAGCGTGCACGAATTCGCCCACGGCTGGGTAGCCTATAAATGCGGCGATAACACCGCCAAGTATTCCGGCAGGCTTACGCTCAACCCGCTGGCGCACATAGACCCGGTGGGAACGATTATCCTGCCGATATCCCTTTTTATCGCCACACAAGGAAGGTTTGTTTTCGGCGCCGCCAAACCGGTGCCGGTTAACTTCAGCCTTTTAAGAAATCCAAAAAGAGATATTATTTGGGTCGGGGTAAGCGGCCCGGCGGCAAATTTTATCTTTGCCGTACTTTTAAGCCTGCTCTGGAAGGTCATCCCGGCAATCCCGATTATAAATTTTATTTTTTGGTCGTTGATCACGACTAACGTAGTACTGGGAGTCTTCAATCTCATCCCCATCCCGCCCCTGGATGGCTCGCGCGTATTAATGGGGCTCCTACCGCAAGGCCTCGCGAAAAAATACGCTCTGCTTGAACCTTACGGGTTTATTATCGTAATGCTCCTGATCTTCCTCGGTTTATTCAACGCCATAATCGAACCGGCAACGAATATAATTTTACGCTTGTTGCTAATGCCCCTCTAAGATGAAAGCGATAAAAGTAAACTTAAAAAAACGTTCTTATAAGATCATCATCGGCAACGGCATCCTGGAGGAAATCGGAACTTATCTTAAGCGATTAAAGCTGGGCAGCGACGCATATATCATTACCAATCTTGTAATAAAAAATGCTCACGGAGGGAAATTAAAAAATTCCCTGTCCAGGGCCGGTTTTAATTATAAATTCAAGCTCATCCCGGATTCGGAAAAAAGTAAATCATTAAAAACCGCATACTCCGTAATTGAAGACCTCGCCGGTTACGACAAAAAAAAGAAAGTATTTATTATTGCCTTTGGCGGCGGGGTGGTGGGTGACCTGGCGGGATTCATCGCCGCAATTTACAAGCGCGGGATTGCTTACGTACAGGTCCCGACAACCCTGCTGGCCCAGGTTGATTCCTCTATCGGCGGAAAGACCGCGGTGGACCTGGGGCTTGGCAAGAACCTGGCCGGAGCGTTTTATCAGCCGAAACTCGTCTTCAGCGATACTGCCATACTCAAAACGCTGGACGTAAGGCAGATTTTAAGCGGTTTGGCGGAAATAATAAAATACGGTATCATAAAAGATCCCGGCTTATTCTGTTACCTGGAAAATAATTATCGCAAGATAATTTCCGGGGATATCCGGTCACGGGAATCAATCATCCGGCGCTCAAGCTCGATAAAGGCTAAAATCGTTCAGCTGGACGAACGCGAAGAAAAAGGGCTGAGGACGATCCTCAACTTCGGGCATACTATCGGCCATGCCATCGAAGCAGCAGGCGGGTATAAACGCTATAACCATGGCCAAGCAATAGCCTTAGGTATGCTCGTGGCTTTAGATATCGGCAGGGCTATGGGGCATACGGACAAAAATACGCAGGAAAGAATAGAAAAACTCATCAGGGCCGTTGGCCTGCCGACAAGAATAAAGAAAGTTAGCCTTGCGGGTATTATAAAAGCGCATTACTTCGATAAGAAGTTTTCCGGAGCAAAAAACAAATTTGTTATTGCGGAAAAAATCGGCAGGGTAAGGATTGAAGAAAGCATCCCTTTAAGCATGATCCAGGCCGCAATTAAAAACAGATCTTAGCCCTAAAAAGTTTTCGCGTTGGAAGAAATCTTAAAAGACGTATCCCCGTCTTTGAGCTCGACGCTGTCTTTAGCTATCCGGACGACCATTATCCTCTCGATCTTATCGCCTTCCCTAACAATCTTATTATTAATCAGGGCGTAGCTTGCTCCGGGCGAAAGCACGATGCCGTTTAGGACAAGAGCCGGCCGCGGCGATTTTATTATTTCTTCAGCGGGCTGTTTCTTAAGCGTATTGGCTGCCGGAAGGACAAGAGGCGAAATGGGCAGGGGAACGGACGTTGATACAACCGGTTTTAAACCAGTGTCTGTATTTTGTATTTCAGTAATATAATCGAAGAGCGTCTTCGCCGCATAAAAGCCCAAAACTGCACAAACAATGCAAACTACGATAAATTTAATTCTTCCGCTGTCAGGCATGGTGTTATTATAGCAGAAAAATAATCTTTGTAAAGTAACACTGCAGAGACACTTAAAAACTTTTAAAAGTTATTGACAAACCCGCATCTTCGTTTTAAAATAGCCTAGGTCTTGTTTTAGCGTAATCATTAATTTTTGCTGAAATGACTATATCTCTAGATAGAAGGGGGGATATCGACAAAATGAAAGGCTTTACGCTCCTAGAAATTATCGTCGTTATTGTTATTCTCGGCATTATGGCTACATTAGCTGCTACCCAGTATACAAAGATGGTTGAAAAGGCCCGTGGGGCCGAAGCCAGGATCATTATGGGCTCAATCCGCACAAACGAGGCAGCAGTGAAATTGCAAATCGGCGCCTGCACGACAGACGACGCAAGTGTAGGCGTAGGCTCTGATTACCCTTCATCCTGCAGCTCCACGCATTATTTTAGTTACGATGTCCCGTCAACGGTCGGAAACATGTTTACTGCTAAAGCTACCAGGTGCACAGTCAGCGGCAAGATACCGAACTACTCAGCCGCCCAAACAATAACCCTGGTTACTAACTTTGATAATGGTTCGGATACCTGGACACTAACTGCCCCGTATTAAGTATTAGGATTGACATATCCTAAGATATATGTTATATTAAAAGAGTATTAAAAATTAACTAGGCAAGAGGATATGTCAGTGAACTGGACGGAGAAGAGGCGCTCCCCCCGCATAAGTATCAAAGCCCCCGTACGTTATCAAATCCGCGGGAAACCCGAAGCTAATAACGCGATCAGCGGCGATATAAGTATCGGCGGATTAGGTTTTATTAATGACCGATTTATCGCCCCGAATAACTGCCTGAATCTCGAGATCAACCTATCACCGCAGATGATAAATACGACCGGCAGGGTTGTGCGTGCCGATTCTCTACCGCGCTCGGATAGATACCGGCTGGGGATAGAATTCCTGGAATTAGACTACCAACAAAAACAATTCTTATCAGGTTACATAAGTAAGCACACCGGCGATTAAAAGAAGGGATAGAAATGGCAACGGAAGCACCTAAAACGGAAACAAAAGAAGCGGTTGTAGAAAAGCAAACTAACTGTCTGGCATGCAACAAGCCGATGAAAAGGATAAAAAGGTATTACCGCAACGGAAAATATTACTGCAGCAAAAAATGCTGGCTTAAGGCGTTAAAGTCAAAGGATAAGGATAAAGAGGCTAAATAATGTCAGGGCGGACTAAAAAAGAAAAAAGGCTCCATCCTCGTATCGCGCACGAGCTGCCGCTGCGCATAGCGGTAAACGGCTATGATTTTTCAACCACCACCCAAAACGTCAGCTGCACCGGAGCATATTGCTGCGTAACAAAATATGTGCCCCCGTTTACCAAGATCGCGGTAAAGATGACCCTGCCGGTCAAAAAGAATAACAATGTCAAAGAGTATACTGTCGACTGCAAAGGCGTGATCGTCAGGACTGATGATGAAAGCAGGGACGGTTTCAATATCGCCATATTTTTTAACGAAATAAACGGGACTCAGAAACGGAAAATTTCTCAATACATTAACCAATTCCTTCCCCAACAGGCCACCAGCACAAGCGCCCAATAAAGCTAAAAAAGCCGCTTATGGGTAAAACAAAAAAACATACGCCCGTCAAGCTGATCGTAGGTTTTATTTTCCAGGAAAAAACCATTTTAAAAAAGGCAGAAGCGGCCCTGCGGCGCAATTTCGGAAAAATAGACTTTCAAAGCGAAACCCTCGTATTCAACCACACGGATTATTATAAAAAAGAATTCGGGAATAATCTGCTCAGGAAATTCATAAGTTTTCAAAAGCTCGTCAATCCCGAAACCCTTGCCGAAATAAAACTATCCACCAATAAGATCGAAGAAAACTTTAGTAAGTCAGGGCTGCGCAGGATAAATATCGACCCGGGATACCTTGATCTTTCCAAGCTCGTCCTGGCAACGACCAAAGATTATTCACACCGTATTTATTTAAAAAAGGGTATCTACGCGGAAGTAACCCTTTTTTTTAAAAGCAAACGCTTCCAGCCATGGCCGTGGACCTATCCTGATTACCGTACCGGAGAATACGCTGGTATTTTTAATGAAATAAGGAATATCTATGCCCGAACTCTACCCTTCTTACTTAAACGCCCATCAGGACGGAACCCTGGCTAAGATAGCTAAGTTGACGTTCGAGATGCTGGGGTCCTGCTGCCTCTGCCCGCGTAAATGCAAAGTGAACCGCCTTAAGGGTAAAACCGGTTTTTGTAAAATAGCTTTGCATCCTGTAGTCTACAGCTCGTTGCCTCACCACGGCGAGGAGCCGCCAATATCAGGCCAGGCCGGATCAGGCACGATATTTTTTTCCGGCTGCAATATGCGCTGTGTTTACTGCCAAAATTATGAATTCAGCCAAAAGATAGAAGGCAAGGCCACCGGTCCTGAAGAACTTGCTGATTCTATGCTTAAACTGCAGGCCCTCGGCTGCCATAACATAAACCTTGTCACGCCTACCCACGTAATGCCGCAGATAATTCAAGCTTTGACGCTGGCAATACCAAAAGGGCTGGCTATCCCTTTAGTCTATAATACCGGCGGCTACGAATTAGCGGAAATCATAAAACTACTGGACGGTATCGTCGATATTTACCTGGCGGATATGCGCTACGGAGAAAATACAATGGCGAAAAAATATTCTTCTGCCGATGGTTACGTCCGCTTTAACCAAGAAGCAATAAGACAGATGCATAAGCAAGTAGGCATTGCCGAATTCAATAATGCCGGGGTTATAAAGAAGGGGCTGGTCATCCGGCATTTAGTCCTGCCCAATAATATTTCCGGAACCGATAAAATAATGAAATTTATCGCGGAAAATCTCTCCAGAGATACCTACATCAGTTTAATGAGCCAATACACTCCTTACTATGAAGCGGCTAAGCTTAAAGAGATCGCGCGCCGTATCACTAAAGACGAATATGCTAAAAGCCAGGATATTATGCATGGCTACGGCCTGCATAACGGCTGGACCCAGCAAGCTTACGGGCTGGACAGGTTTGCCGGAGTAAATATCAAATCCGCGTTTTCAGAAAAACTATGATCCCGAAAAATTTAGGCGAGCTACTCCAGATAAACGCAGAAAAATTCCCTTTGCGCTGTGCCGTGGTCTTCGGCCAAAAAAAGATCAGCTATAAAGAACTGGATACATTAACCGGCAGCATCGCCGCGGGTTTTAGTAAGTTAGGCATAGGCAAAAATGATAAAGTTGCCCTCTTTTTAGATAACTGCCCGGAATTTATCATCAGTTATTTCAGCATCCTTAAGGCCGGCGCAATAGTTGTCCCGATCAACTATATGTTTAAGATCGAAGAGACGAAGTTCATCCTCCAAGACAGCGAAGCGGCCTGCCTGATCACTTCCCGGCCATACGTAAGCATGGCGGAGGAGTTATTGCTGAGAGTGGACGGCTTAAAACACATTATTACCACTGCTAAAGCCAAAAACGAAATTCCGGATTTAAACACCATAAAGAAAGAAAATCCCGCAAGCAAAGATCTGCCTTCAGTCGATCCATCTGATCCGGCGGTGATCTTATATACTTCCGGCACCACCGGGCATCCCAAAGGGGCAATATTGTCCCACTATAACCTCATCTCCAATGCCTTTGACTGCGGTAACGCGATAAAAGCCACCCATAAAAATACCGTTATCTGCTTGCTGCCTTTATTCCATTCTTTTGCCGCAACAGTCTGTATGAACCTGCCGCTATCCGTCGGAGCAAAAATCGTGCTGATGAAATCAGTCAAGCCGTTTAAACGCGTGATCAGGGCGATCAGGCGCAACCGCGTGAGCATATTCGTAGGTATACCTTCAATGTATAATATACTCAAAGAGATCAAATTGCCAAAAATACTGCATACCCCGCTAATAAAATTATTTAACCCGGTAAAAATTTGCATCTCCGGAGCTGCTGCCCTGCCCGTAGAAACATTCACTGCCTTTGAAAAGAGGCTGCGCGTGCCGTTACTGGAAGGGTATGGCTTAACCGAAGCATCGCCTGTAGTCAGCTTGAACCCCTTAAACGGCAGGAGAAAGGCCGGTTCGATCGGGATCGTCTTGTCCAAAAACATAGAATTAAAGATCATAGATGAACACGATAATCCTCTGGAGCCGGAACAAGTGGGAGAATTATTAGTGAAAGGCCCTAATGTAATGTCAGGCTATTATAAAAATGCCGAGGCTTCAAATGAAGTTTTAAAAAACGGCTGGCTTTATACGGGGGATATGGCAAAATTCGATTGTGACGGGTATATTTATATTGTAGGCAGGAAGAAAGAAATGGTTAATGTAAGGGGGCTGAATGTTTATCCGCGCGAGATAGAAGAGGTACTTTACCAGAACCCCAAGATAAAGGAAGCGGCAGTGGTCGGTATCCCGGATATCCACAAAGGAGAGGTACCCAAAGCCTTTGTAGTCATGAAAGAAGGCGAAAGCGCGGCCGAACATGAAATAATCCATTACTTAAGAGAAAGACTGGCTGCTTACAAAATACCCAAATATATCGAATTCCGGCAGTACCTGCCGAAAAACACCACAGGAAAGATCCTTAAACGCATACTCCAGGATGAAGAAAGAAATAAAAAATAAACTCAGCAAGTTCTTTAAATCGATCTATAGCCGGCTTTTCCTGCTCGACGATACGCCCCAGAAGATCTCCCTGGGTTTTGGCTTAGGCGTATTTTTGGGAGTGATGCCGGGGATGGGGCCGCTTGCCGCATTAGTGCTGGCATCGTTTTTCCGGCTGAACCGTTCAGCAGCGCTCCTGGGAAGCCTGATGTTCAACACCTGGATAAATTTTGTGACATTAGTATTGGCAATTAAAATCGGCTCTGCTATAATGGGTTTAAATTGGCGTTTAGTTTACAACGAATGCCTGCTGATCTTTAAAAATTTCCACTTCGCTAATTTATTTAAATTACCGATACTTAAGATAGTTACGCCTGTCTTAATCGGATACTTTGTAATTGCCGTCGGCGCGGCAATAATCGCGTACGCGGTTATATTGACAATATTAAAAATTGTAAAAAATGAACGCTCTCGACCTGATAAAACGTAAAATCATCGCCGCGAAGGAGATCGCTATTTCCGGACATATCAATCCGGACGGCGATTCCATAGGGTCGCTGCTTTCTTTGGGGCTGGGAATAGAAAGCCTGAATAAGCATGTCCATATGCTCAGTGTTGACGGCGTACCTAAAAGATACACCAGCCTGCCGGGCGCCGGCCGTATCGTAAAAGAAACAAATAAACCCATAGACCTGGCAATTTCCGTTGACTGCAGCAATAAAGAAATATTAGGTAAGACCTTCGAAGTATTTAAAAAAGCAAAAGACATCCTGGAAATCGACCACCATGAGTTCCGCCGTCCATTTGGTAATATAAAGCTGATTGACTATAAAGCGGCGGCAGCGGGAGAACTAATATATATCTTGCTGAAAAAATTAAACATCCGGATAAGCGGCGATATCGCGCAAAATCTGCTTACTTCGATCGTCGTAGAAACGGATTCGTTCCGGCTGCCCAGCGTCACGCCGTTTACCTTTGAGCTTTCCGCCAGGTTGATGAAAAATGGCGTTGATTTTTATAACCTTGTCGATACGGTCTTCTGGTCAAGATCAAAAAGTTCGGCGATCCTCACCGGCATATGCCTGACAAGGTGCAAATTTATTAAAAATAATCAGATCGTCTGGTCTATTATCAGGCAACAGGACTTCCGCAAGGTTATAGGCACGGACGAAGACGTGGACGCGGTTGCCGATGAAATGCGCTCGATCAAGGACGTAAAGATCGCTGTGTTGCTGCGCGAAAAAAAGAAAGGCTGGCTGCGCGTCAGCCTGCGCTCGAAAGAAAAGATCAATATTGCCCAGATCGCCGAATATTACGGCGGCGGCGGCCATTTTGACGTTGCCGGCTGCACGATCGCCGATAATCCAGGAACGATCCGCCAGCTTTTAAGTATGGCAGAAGGCCTGTTATAATGAAACGGATACTTTTATTAATTCTCTGCCTTATGCTTTGCGGATGCGCAGGCATTACGAAAAAACGCCGGCAGATCGAGCAGCTGCAAGAGACCATCAAGCAAAAAGACTCGGAAATAAACACGCTGAAAAATTCAATAAAAGAACGGGACGCCAAGATACAGGAAATGAAAAATAAATTAAGCAGCTTCGGGGTATTTGATAAATAAGGGAGGGCGAGGAAAAAATGTATAAGGTTGTTCTCTTAAGGCACGGGGAAAGTATCTGGAATAAAGAAAACCGCTTTACCGGCTGGACCGACGTAGACTTATCGGAAAAAGGCGTCAACGAGGCAAGGAAAGCCGGCCAGCTTTTAAAAAAGGAAGGCTTTATCTTTGACCTTGCCTTCACCTCGGTATTAAAAAGGGCGATCCGCACCCTGTGGCTGGCGCTCGATGAAATGGACTTGATGTGGATACCCGTGCAAAACTCCTGGCGGCTGAATGAACGGCACTACGGCAGCCTGCAGGGGTTAAACAAATCCGAAATGGCGGAAAAATTCGGTGAAAAACAAGTCCTTATCTGGAGAAGAAGTTATGACATCAGGCCTCCGGAGCTGGAAAAAAGCGATCCGCGTTACCCCGGCAATGACCCGCGTTATAAACAGCTAGATGCCAAGGACCTGCCGCTTACCGAATGCCTTAAAGACACGGTAGCCAGATTCCTGCCTTATTGGCATGAAGTGATCTCACCTGTAGTAAAATCCGGCCAAAGAGTGATCATTGCTGCCCACGGCAACAGCCTGCGGGCGCTGGTAAAGTACCTGGACAACGTTTCTGACGATACCATTGTAGCGCTCAATATCCCTACCGGTATCCCGCTGGTTTATGAGCTTGATAATAACCTCAAGCCGCTGAAAAATTACTACCTCGGTAATCCCGAAGAGGTTGCCAAAGCAATGGCTTCGGTAGCAAACCAGGGGAAAAAACAAGCAGCAAAATAACTTAACTTCATGTTTAAATTTAGAACCTTCCTGCTGATCGCTATCCTCCTTTTTAGCTTAAGTTTTATTAAAGACAGGGCAGGTAATATCAGCTCCCAGCTAAACTCCTTCTCTGAAAAGGAAAAGAGCTTACTGCTAGAAATAGAAAAAGGCGTAGGCGAAAAGATGACCTATGATGTCAGGCTCGGCAGTATCAGGCTGAGATCGGAAGAGCGTCGTGTAGGGAAAGAG
>CAIRWO010000023.1 GCA_903882345.1 Candidatus Omnitrophota bacterium
AGCCAAAATTTCACTCAAGTTTTAAGGCTTGGATCCGTGTGGTAGCTTTTATTGTTGCGGCTATCTTCCTGCCTGAACAGGCAGCCCAAGCCGTAGAGTATGATTGGCGCGTAATCTGGAATAAGCCAGCAGTGGGAACCCTTTCTCCTTCGTATCTTAAAGATATCCGCCAGATAGACATTCCCTTAGCAGTAAGAAATATCTTAAAAGACCTTGCCGGCAAGCCGGTGAATGCTATTAAGATTTCTCCCACCTTAACCGTTGAGTTTGACAAACCGTTAAATATTTCTAAAGCAAGAATTGAAGAGATCTACGCATGGTTAAAGGGCCGGCCTTGCGGTTCTAAGGCGATGTATGACTTTTTAACCTATGCCGGGGTTAAAGCAGAAGAGCAGGATATCGCCGTATTCGCTCTGACCATGGATATTTTAAACGGCGCGATAAAGCCGGAAGGCAATCCGAAGATCATCAAAAACTCCATTTTCGCTTTAGCCAAGGCAGCGGAGTTCTTTGGCGTTAAGCTTTACCCGGTAAAAATTTCTGACTTTGCGCTAAACGGCAAGAGCCTTACACCTTTTATCGCTCATGTCAATGGCGACCATTTTATCCTGGTTACCAAGGTTACCACGGATAAGGTTTATTTCAGCGATCAGCACAAAGAAGAATTCCTGCCCGTTGAAAGGTTTATAGAGAAATTCTCCGGTTACGCTTTGGTGGCCAGAACCAATGTTTCTACCCGGCCGCTTGGTAAAGAAGAGGCGTTAAGCGTATTAGGGGCAGGGGATTGGGGACAGACTTATAGCGCTTTTACTGATGAATACAATACGAGTGACAATGGCAAGTATAATTATAATGCCAATAACCGCGGCTCTAACGGTTATGATACTCTCTCTAATTCTGCGCCATTAAATATTACTCAAAATATTACGCCGATTGCCGTAGCGATGACCCTTTATGACGCAAACCAGATGCCCAGTTATTCATATCAGCAAATCTACGGCACGGCATCACAGTATCAGGCGACAAAGCAATGGAATGACATGGGCCAGAAGGTATCGGCAAATGTAAATGGAGGAATGAACCAGTGGTTTGTGGGTCAGCCGGTAGAGGCGCACTATAATAACGGCATCCTTACCGAGGCCCGTTACGGCACCAATGTAATGACCGCTAATAACGCTTCATTCCAGCAGAATATTCCTGTTACCGGATATGTCTGGGATAAGGTTACATACACCAGCCCGGTTCTGCCTGTAGACGCAGCAAGATTCGTCGATATTGACCATAAGGCTGTGTTTGACACAAGGCTTGATACAAGAAATGTTGATCACGATGGCACAACTATATGGGTTGGCAAAACTATCGGTGACTTGAATTTCAGCACCAATCTTTCTAACAGCTCCTTTAAGGCTGATATAAAAGATAACCTGCCCAGATGGAACTGGACTCCTTATGGTAATGTTGCCCAGAACCCTGAAAGGGCAAGCCTATTGGTTGATGATCGTCCGTCAGGCGCGCCTGATCCTTACAACAATAGATTTAACGCCACTCCGGTCGGCGATGCGCACCTGGGTCTTTTCCAGATCAATCCTAAAGAAGACGGTAAATTTACGATCAACTTTACCCGTGCTGGTTTACACGCCAGAGCAGACGATATGATTAATGTCGGCGCATACGCTCCAGACGTTAAGAATAACCGTGTCGGTACTCCCATTATCGGTTTTGTTAAAGATTTGACTATTCAGCCTTTAAGCACCACAAGTACTTTTTATCTTAATCCGGCAGTAGAAACAAACCGTTCCCTGACTTTTAATGTTACTGATTCTAAGTTTGAGAATAGCGGAAGAGATGACTTGCGTTTCGTGATGGTTGGTAGCCAGGATATTATGGGCAACAAATTTACCCAGACCGGCATCGTAGATTTAGGCCAGAAGAACTGGAGCATTATCAATGACCAGGCTGGTTTACCGAATGTTGACCAGCTGGTTAAAGCAACAGGAGTTTCAGCCGGCGGGGTTTACGGTAAGCTGGCCACTTATACTCCGGAAGGCTCTTTTGTGGGCAAAGCGGAGATTTTGGACCTTTTCCCAAGAAATACACAAGATAAGGTGTTGTCTTCTATCGGAGTAAGGGGCAATGTTTATATGCCTAATATTACCGCAGAAATCGGTTCTCCTGCGGTGGATTTGGCGGTGACAACCAACAAAGCAGATGTGCATCTCACTATAGCTGATATCAAAGACCACGCGAAGTTTACCGCGCTTCTTACTACTAAAGCCGCGACAGACAGGATAGTGCTTGGGGTAGACCAGAACGGGCTTAATTTTAATCCGGTATTGACTAATTCTGAATTACGCGCCGTGGATAATAAATTCAGCCTTGGGATAAATGAATATTCCGGGCCAAAGAACTTCAAGATAAAAATCGATAATGGTAATATCACTCCTATGGCAGGGGCGGATGTCAATGCCAGATTCTACCGCAATCTTTCA
>CAIRWO010000024.1 GCA_903882345.1 Candidatus Omnitrophota bacterium
AAGGAGCGGTTCGTCAGTTTATTTTAATATTTAAGGAAAAATGGCGAAAAAATATAACGACTACAGTAATATAATATGATGTATAAAACATCGTTATCCAAAGATATTCCAACGCCTAAGCTTATAAGATCGAAAAGGCGGAGCATTGCGCTCGAGATTAGTTCTGACGGGACATTTATTGTGAGGGCACCGCATTTTGTCGGAGAACAGGCGATCCAGGAGTTTATAAGCCGTAAGCGTAAGTGGATCGATAAGATCTATGATCGTGCGCGTAATCGGCTTACACTATTTCGGCCTAAACAATTCATTGAAGGTGAAATATTTCTCTATCTTGGCAATGAATATGCTCTTCATATCACCCAGGATATGTATGGTAAGCTTATTTTTGAGGATCGCTTCATATTGAATGCGCGCTATTTACCTAAGGCGCGGATATTGTTTGAGCGCTGGTATAGAGAAGAGGCATTTATGTTATTTACACTAAGATGTAAATTCTATGCCGAGAATATGGGGGTTCGTTACAATAGTATCAATCTCTCCAGTGCGAAGCATCGCTGGGGATCATGTTACCCAGACGGAAACCTTCGTTTTAATTGGCACTTAGTTATGGCACCAAAAGATATTATTGATTATGTCGTTGTGCATGAACTGGCTCATCTTGTAGAGCCTAATCACTCGAGTCGCTTTTGGGCAATTGTGGAAAAAGTATTTCAAGATCACCGCCAAGCGAAGCAGTGGCTTAAAGATAACCAATTCCGACTTAACCTTTAGAGTGGAAAACGAAAGACGCTACAATATGAAAACGCATAAGCTGTCCCCTGACTCCTTTAGACTGTGCCAATATTTAAGTTATAATATGGCAGCAGAAAGGCCGGTTATAGTAAAAAACCTTTTTAATTGTCTGTTTTCTACATGACTACTGTATTTCTCCGATTCCAGGGATAAAATACCTAATTTCAAGACATATGAATGCAAAAGTCCTGCTTTTTAATCTGCCTCCCTTGGGAGGCGATCTTTTTCCTATATCGCTCGGTTATATTGCCGCAAGCCTGGCAAAGCATAACATTAATTCAGTTATCGCTGAGATAGATTCGCTTACTACTTTTACGGATAAGTCGATCAGCAGGTTTGTCCTTAAATCTAAACCTGCGGTAGTGGGTTTGGCGGTATATCAGGTGAATATCCGTCTGGCAATGCAATTGGCAAAGCTGATCAAAATGTGCGATCCGTCTATTGTGGTTGTATTGGGTGGCCCTCAGGCGACTTTTATGCCCGGTGAGGCATTAACGCAGATGCCTGATGTTGATCTGATCATCCGGGGAGAAGGGGAGGTCGTGATACCTGCTCTTGTTAACTGCCTGGATAAGCAGGGAGATATCAGAAAAGTAAAAGGTATAGTATTCCGGCTAGGGGTTGAGATCTATGAAACGGCACCTCAGTCGTTTGTTCGTAACCTGGATAAATTACCTTCACCTTATCAGGCAGGTGTATTTCGTTGGAGCGATCATACCGCCGCGGCGATGCTCACTTCCCGTGGTTGCACTTATAACTGTAATTTTTGTTATACCCCGCGAGCTTTTAATCGAAGTATCCGGGTGCATTCGCCTCAGTACGTGCTCGCGGACATGAACGTCTGCGTTAAGAACGGGATCCGTAGATTTTTCTTTGCCGATCCTTCTTTTACCTTTGATAAGAAGCGGGT
>CAIRWO010000025.1 GCA_903882345.1 Candidatus Omnitrophota bacterium
CGCAAGATCCACCGCGGCTTCGATAAAATCACCCGGCGCAATATTTTTCCTGCCGCAGTGGGCAAGCAATATTTTCTCAGCAATCGTGTAACCCATTTTATCCCTTGAATTTTTTTACTACGAGGGTGGCGTTATGCCCGCCAAAACCCAGTGAATTGGATACGCAAATATCAACATTGGTCTTGCGGCTTGTATTAGGCACATAATCGAGGTCGCAATCCGGATCCGGATGTTCGTAATTTATCGTAGCCGGAACAAGGCTATCTTTAATTACCAGGCAACAAACAATGAATTCTACGCCGCCGGCAGCGCCCAAGAGAGGCCCGTTCATGGATTTAGTGGAAGAAACCATTACTTTTTTCGCATACGGCCCGAAAGCCTTTTTTATTGCCAGGGTTTCCACTTTATCGTTAAGCTTGGTGGAAGTGCCGTGGGCATTGATATAGGTCACATCTTCAGGTTTAATTTTCGCGTCTTTTAAGGCCAATTTCATTGCCAGACTCGCCCCGTAACCTTCAGGATCCGGAGCGGTGATGTGATAGGCATCGCAGGACATACCAAAACCTGTCAATTCCGCATAAATATGGGCATTGCGTTTACGGGCATGTTCCAGGTTTTCCAATATTACTACGCCGCATCCTTCAGCCATGACAAAACCGTCTCTTTCCGCGTCAAAAGGACGACTTGCCTTTTCCGGTTCGTCATTGCGGGTAGAAAGTGCTTTTAAAGCGCAAAAACCACCTACCCCTAAATGTGTAATACAGCTTTCCGTGCCGCCAGCAATCATTATATCCGCGTCACCGCGCTGGATAACCCGCATGGCGTCGCCGATGGCGTGCGAACCCGAGGCACAGGCAGTGGTAACGCAGGAATTAGGGCCCTTGAAACCGTGGATCATCGCGACTTGCCCGGAGGCTTCGTTGACGATGAGCATCGGGATTAAAAAAGGCGTAATCCTTTTTGGCCCATGTTTTAAATAAACGCCGTGCTCTTCCTCAATAATGCGCAGGCTGCCGATACCCGACCCCACCACTACGCCAATCCTTTCCTTATTCTCCTTGTCCAGGTCCAGCCCGGAATCATCTAATGCCTGTTTACTGCCGGCAATGGCGTATTGCACGAATTTTTCCATCCGGTGGGTGTCTTTCTTGGTGATCCCGTAAGCCAGATGGTCAAAACCCTTGATTTCTCCGGCGATCCTAGAGTCAAAGGCCGAAGCATCAAAAGTAGTAAGCTTGCCTATCCCGGACTTACCTTCTTTTAAGGCATCCCAAAAAGAAGAGATGCTATTACCTACCGGAGAAATTACTCCTAACCCCGTAACCACTACCCTTTTTTCTTGCATAAGTCACCTATAATAAAACTTACCCCGCCGGAGAAAAAGGCGGGGTATGTGTAAGCTTCTTCTATATCAACGTATTATTTATTAGCTGATTTTTCTTCGATATATTTAATTGCGTCACCAACAGTGGTGATTTTTTCCGCGTCTTCATCAGGTATTTCAATGCCAAATTCTTCTTCTAAGGCCATTACCAACTCTACGGTATCCAAAGAGTCGGCGCCTAAGTCATCGACAAACGATGCCTCAGGAGTAACCTCTTCCGGTTTTACCCCAAGTTGCTCTGCAATTATAGACTTTACCTTATCTTGAACCGCCATTCTTATTCCTCCTTGCGTAGTAAACGCACACCAAATCATCCGATAGATTTGGGTGCTGTTAGACCATAACCATTCCGCCGTCAACAATAATTGTCTGGCCCGTAATGTAACTGGATTCTTCGGAAACCAAAAACAGGCACAGATTGGCGACATCTCCAGGTGTGCCGAATTTATTCAGCGGGATAGCGCCGAGCATCTTCTGCTTAAGCTCATCCGGCAATTTTGCCGTCATCTCCGTCTGGATAAAGCCGGGTGCTACGGCGTTTATGTTTATATTACGGCTTGCCAGTTCCTTGGCAGATGTTTTTGTTAAGGCAATTATTCCTGCTTTGGAAGCGGAATAATTTGCCTGCCCGGGATTACCGATTATACCAATGATCGAAGCGATATTAACGATCTTACCGCTGCGCTGTTTGATCATTACCTTTGACGCAGCCTTGATGCAGTTAAACGTGCCTTTCAGGTTTACGGCAATCACCGCATCCCAGTCCGGCTCGCTCATCCGCAGTATCAGGCCATCTTTAGTAATTCCAGCGTTGTTAACTAATATATCAATCTTTGTAAATTTGTCAAGAATTTTGTTTATTGCCGCTTCTACCCTGAGGAAGCTGGTTACGTCCAGTTCAACGCTAAGGGCCTTTCTTCCCAGCGCCTCAATATCCCGGCAGGTCTTTTCTGCTTCCTGCAGGTTGACATCGCCGATCACTATATCCGCGCCTTCTCTGGCAAAGAGCAGTGCTATCTCTCTACCGATCCCTCTTGCCCCACCCGTAACCAGAGCTACCTTATTTACTAACCGCATGCACCCTCCACATCTTCTTTCTTTTCTATATTCTGTACCTGCGCAGCTGCATCAATCCTGCGCAGCAAGCCCCTAAGGACTTTTCCCGGGCCGAATTCAATAAAATTTGTTACACCTTTGGATAAAACAAATTTCATCGAGTCTTCCCAAAGCACGTTGGAATAAACCTGCTTAACCAGATTCTCCTTTATTTCAGCTACAGATGCAAATGGCCGGGCAGTAACATTACTTACTACGGGTATGCTCGGCAAGTTTATCTTGATCTTATCAATTTCTGCGGCCAATTTCCATGATGCCCCTCGCATAAATGAAGAATGGAATGCGCCGCTTACCTCTAAAACAACCGCCATTTTTGCTGCTTTTTCTTTTGCCAGTTCTTCCGCCCGCGCTATTTCCGTTGGGCCGCCGGAAATTACCGTTTGCCCCGGGCAATTTATATTCGCGATTTCCGCGCCCGCGTCTATGCAGATCTGCTTAACTACAGTCAGGTCAAGCCCGATCAAAGAAAGCATCTTTCCCGGGTGGAGAACCGCCTCTTCCTCCATGAACTGCCCGCGCTGCCGGACTAAATTTACCGCGTCTTCAAAATTTAAGGCCCCTGTTGCGACAAGAGCAGTATATTCGCCGAGGCTTAAACCCGCGGCAAAACTTATGACTTCTGACTTATGATTTATGACTGTTTTAAACGCTTCCAAAGCGGCAATGCTCATTGTAAGTATTGCCGGCTGGCTATTGTTTGTTTTCTTTAACTCTTCCTGCGGCCCCTCAAAACAAAGTTTGGAAAGAGAAAAACCCAGGACGCTGTCTGCTTTATCGAAAATCTGCCGGCTTGCGGGAAAGGCTGCATACAGATCCTTACCCATACCTACATATTGGCTGCCCTGGCCGGCAAAAAGATAGGCTACCATTTAATTACGCAAGCTCCCCAGACCAGGCCTGCGCCAAAAGCATCAAGGAGGACAGTGTCGCCCTTTTTTATCCTGCCTTCTTTAACTGCCTCACAAAGGGCAACGGCAAGAGAGGCAGAAGACATATTGCCGTATCTTTCTATGTTAAGATAAAATTTATCCAAAGACAAACCCAGTTTTTTGCCTACCGCGGCAATGATCCGCGTATTGGCCTGATGGGGAATGATCAAATTAACTTCGGAAATTTTAATCCCTGCCTGTTTTAAAACGGCTTCCGCCGCGTGCGTCATCGTATTAACCGCCACTTTAAATAGCTCATTGCCGCGCATTTTTATACAATGCAGGCGGCTGTCTATCGTCTTATAAGAAGCCGGATTGCGGGAACCGCCGGCAGGCACCATCAACAGTTCGCTCATCGAACCGTCGGAACCTAAATACGTAGAGATGATCCCTCCGGACTTTACTTCCGAAAGCACGGCAGCGCCTGCGCCGTCGCCGAATAAGACGCAAGTGCTCCTATCCTGCCAATCGGTTATTGTAGATAAGGTCTCTGCCCCGACAACTAAAGCGTTTTTATAAACTCCGCGGGCGATAAACTGCTGGGCAATGGATATCGCGTAAATAAAACCCGCACAAGCGGCAGCGACGTCAAAACAAACGGCGTTCTTCGCTCCCAGGCTATTCTGTAACAAGCAGGCAGTCGCGGGAAATTGCATATCGGGAGTGACCGTGGCAACGATTATTAACTCTACATCAGAGGGATTAAGCTTGGCATCCAGCAGGGCATCCTTAGCTGCTTTTAACGCTAAATCGCTGGTTGCCTCTGTCTTGGCGGCCAAACGCCTCTCTTTTATACCTGTGCGAGTGGTAATCCATTCATCGGAAGTATCCACGGTTTTTTCCAAATCCGAATTAGAGAGGATCTTTTTGGGTAAATATTTACCTACGCCGATTACGCCGACTCTTTTCATTGTATTGCTTCCATGATCTTTTCGTTAAATTTACGCTCTACTTCTTCCTTGGCCGCCCTGATGGCGTTCTTTATCGCCTTGGCGTTTGAGCGCCCGTGGCCGATCATTACCACGCCATTAACGCCCAACAAAGGCGCGCCGCCGTATTCGGAATAATCCATTTCTTTTTTGAATTTCTTGAAATTATTCCGCAAAAGGACCGCGCCAAGCTTACCGATAAAATTACTGAGCAAATGTTTTTTTAAAAATATCTGCATCGCCTCAGCCAGGCTCTCCGAAACTTTTAACGCGACATTCCCTACGAAACCGTCGCAAAGGATAATATCGCATTTGCCGGAAAACAAGTCCCTGCCTTCGACGTTACCGATAAAATTAAGCTTGCTGTGAGAGAGCAGCTCGTGCGTCTCTTTCACAAACTCTGTTCCCTTGCTTTCTTCCTCGCCCACGTTCAATAACCCTAAAGTAGGATTGGCCTTGCTTAATATATGCTTAACGTAAGCATCGGCCATAATGCCGTTCTGCAGCATCTGCGTCGGCTTTGGATCGATGTTCGCGCCGACGTCGATAATAAAAGTGATGCCTTTTAAGGTAGGGATAACAATGCCGATCCCCGGCCGTTCGATACCCGGCAGTAGCCCGAGGCCCAGCGTCGCTCCGCAAACCACCGCACCGGTATTGCCGGCGCTAAAAAAGGCATCGGCCTTGCCTTCTTTAACCAGATTCAGGCCGACGACTATGGAAGAATCTCTTTTTCTGCGGATACTGGCAGCCGCAGGGTCGTGCATTGCAATGACTTCCGTAGAGGGGCACACGCTGATCAGGCTGCCGCTATATTTATTTTTTTTCAGCAAAGAATTTATCTTTGCTTCATCTCCGACAAGGATCACTTCCGTATTGTATTCACAGACCGCCGCTACGGCGCCCTTGATAATCACCTCAGGCGCATAATCACCGCCCATCGCATCAACGACAATCTTCATATTTTATCCTATCCTTATTGTTTCTTCTTCTTTTTTTCTTTTACCTTGATCTCGATTACCGGCCTTCCGGCGTAATAGCCGCAAACAGGGCAAACCCTATGCGCCAATTTCGGCTGTTTGCATTGCGGGCAATCTGACAAATTCGGCTTAGCAGTTTTCCAGTGAGTGCGGCGTTTTCGGCCGCGCGTCTTAGAATGTCGCCTTTTAGGTAGAGCCACAGGTACAACCTCCTTCATTGAGGGCGGCCCCGCATCTGGGACAGAGCCCTTTACAATCAGGCTTACAGAGCGGATTGACCGGATAATCCAGGATAATCTCTTCCCTTATATCCTGGTCAATATCGATCGTCTGTTGATTACTGGGAACCTGATAGTTTAGTTTAAGTTTTTTCTTAAAATCTGTATCTACATCAGCCAGGCAGCGGCTACAGTGCATACGCACCGGAGCGGACAAGTCCGCATCTATGGTAACCGCATTTGTGATCTTTGAAATAATTGCCCTGACCCTTAAATTACCGCGGAACTTGACCTCATCCGTTTCCAGTTCCAGGGACCGGGGGGATATTGTTTCCTCCAGGACCTGCCCCTCAAACGGTATCTGGCTTACGTTTATTTTCACTGCCGTGTAATTTATTTTTTAGGGCAATCTCTACGGATTTCGGAACAAAAGCAGACAGGTCAGCGCCTAAAGACGCGGTTTCTTTTAATAGCTTGGAAGATAAATAACTATAGGATTCATGCGGCATAAGAAAGATCGTTTCAATATCGTTGGCCAGCTTGCGGTTGGTCAATGCCATCTGGAATTCATATTCAAAATCGGAAAGCATCCTCAACCCCCTGATCAATACCGGAGCAGACTTTTTACGGGCATAATCAACCACCAAACCGTTGAAACTATCGATTTCTACCCTATCTAAACCGGAGGTCGCCTGCTTAAGCAGCTTGACCCTCTCTTTAAGGCTAAAAAGCGGCTTTTTATGCGGGTTATCAGCTACGGCGACAATGACTTCAGAGAATATCTGCTGTGCCCTTTTTATCAAATCAATATGGCCGTAGGTAACCGGGTCAAACGTACCGGGGTAAATCGCTTTCTGACACATTTAGGCTGTCTTTCTATAAAAGGACAATACGGTATCTCCGTATGCGGCTTGCCGGAACCGCGTTAAGCTTCCGGCATTTTCCGGCAAAGAATCCTTCTTAAAATGTTGGACAATGACAAAACCATTGGGCGCTAATATATCATAAGCCCCCAGGGTTTGCAAGGTTTTTTTTGCCATCTCTTTATAATAGGGAGGGTCGAGAAAAATAATATCGAAGATCTTTTTGGCTCTCTCTAACATTTCTATTGCCCGATCCGCCTCCAGAGGATAGAGATCGCAGTTTTTAACCTGAAGATCCTCAATATTCTTCTTAATCACCAGCCGGCAGCCGGGGTTTGATTCTATAACCACTAACCCGGATACCCCCCGGGAAAGCGCCTCAAGGCCGACACTGGCTGAACCGGCAAAGAGCTCCAAAAAGTTCAAGCCTTCGATATCGCCCAAGATATCAAAGAGGGCCTTTCTTACCTTATCCTGGGTCGGCCGGATGCCTGCCGGCATCTTTATCAGCCTGCCTTTATATTTACCGGTAGTTATCTTCATTACGTTAACACTGTTTTTAGGTACGTTAAGGCCAAATCTGCAGCTTCCAGCGGCGATATTATTGAGGAAAAGGTATTATACCACAAAAGCCGGTATTCCAAACTTTTAATTGTGACAACTGCAAGTTTTTGATATACTAAAAACCATGGCTTTAAACACACAGCAATTAAGTTTTACGATCAGCCGGACGATTAACGACATCGCGGAAGATGACTGGAATGGCCTCTTCGGTAAGAATTTAATTGAAAGCTACGGCTACCAGCAGGCGTTGGAAGAATCCAAGCTCAAGGAATTTTCTTTCGGCTATCTTATCGGCAGGCGGGAGAATAAACCAGTGATCATCCTGCCCTTTTTTGTCATGGATTTCTCCTTCCATATCCTTACCGATGGATTATTGCAGAAGTTAATGCGCAAACTCAAAAATATCTTTACGATGAGAATACTATTTTTCGGTACGCCTACGACCGAAGAATTCTATCTTGGGGTATCTGCGGCAGAAGACTTAAATAGCCTATTAGACGGATCATTGAATACGGTTTTTAAATTATGCAAAGATGAAAAAATCGGGGCGGCGTTGTTTTATAACCTTTCAGAAAAAAATGATCTTCTTGCGGGATGCTTAGCAAAAAAGTATTTTTTCCGGCTAAGGAGCCTGCCGACAACAATGATCAAAATAAAGGCCGCTTCGCTGGAAGACTACATCGAGACTTTAAGCCCGAATATGCGCAAAGACCTAAAACGTAAATTAAGAAAATCCGGCAGCGCAGCCACTCTCAAGACTCTTGTCCGGGACAATATAGACGGCATCGATAAAGAAATCTACGGCCTTTATCTAAATAATTTTGACGGCTCAGGGATCCAGTTTGAAACGCTGACCCGCGAGTTCTTCGTGAATATCTGCCGCAGGATGCCGGGGGTGGCAAAATATTTCATCACCTACGACAAAGACAGGATTGTCGCCTTTAATCTCTGCCTGATCAAAGGCGATACTTTTATTGATAAGTTCATCGGCTTTGACTCTAAAGTGGCGCATAAATACCACCTTTATTTTACTACCTTCTGCCATAATATGGATTTCTGCATCAAGAATGGCATACGCTTTTACCAGCCCGGGACAACCGACTACCATCCCAAACTGCGACTGGGTGCTGAACTCATACCTTTGGATATTTGGGCAAAGGCATTTAACCCCGCCGTGAACATACTGATAAAGCTGGCCACCCCGTTGATTGAACCGATAAATGTCGATCCCTCGCTAAAAGATATCGAAAAATGCGGATTGAAATCTTTAACTTCTCAGCCTGCTATTCTTTTACGCTAAAGCTTAATTCCCCTTTAGCGACTTCTTTACCGTTGACTTCTGCCATAGCATTCACAATCCCCGCGCCCGACAAAATCTTTAGCGGCTCAACAATAATCTTAAGCTGGTCTCCGGGAAACACAGGGGCCAAGAACCTGACCTTAACCGCTCCAAGGTAATATGCCGGCATTTTTTCTTTCGCTGTGGCCTGCGCATCATAAAAAAGCATGATCATTGCCTGGGCCATTGCCTCGATGATCAAGACCCCCGGCATCACCGGCCTGCCGGGAAAGTGCCCGGAGAAAAAACCTTCATTTATCGAAACGTTCTTGATCGCCACGACTCGCTTGCCGGGCTCTAATTCGATCACCCGGTCGATCATCAAAAAAGGAAACCGCTGCGGCAATACCTTCTGGATCTCTTCAATGTCAAGCTCAGGCATGAACACTCTCCTTTTTGGCCAAATATTCCTTACATTTTCTCAAGCATTATCCTACGTCCATCAATTCCCCGTATTCCGGAAATCTCTGCAAGAGCCTTTCTTTGAGCAAATTATGCTGCCGCAGTAACAAACGGGGATCATTATTGACTACGCTGACCGCCTCTTCTCTGGCCTTCTTCAATAACTGCATTTGAGCCAGAGGATCGCCGATTTTAAGCTCGCTCAGGCCGTGCTGGCGCCGGCCAAAGAATTCTCCCGGCCCCCTGATCTTTAAGTCTTCTTCGGCAATATGAAAACCATCACTATACTTCAGCATTGCCGCAATGCGCGCCTTTACGTCTTCTGTTTCGAAATCCGAGATTAAAATACAGAAAGACTCATAGGGCCCCCTGCCTACGCGGCCGCGCAGCTGATGCAGCTGGCTCAAACCAAAACGCTCGGCATGCTC
>CAIRWO010000026.1 GCA_903882345.1 Candidatus Omnitrophota bacterium
GCTTCAATGGCACCGACAATATTATTATTTTTGTCGTAAAGAGGCGCGGCCTTCGCCCAGATATATATTCCTTTTTCTCTGAAATTAGGAATAAAAGATTCGGCCACAAGCATATTTTTTTCTTTCTGAAGAGAAGAATATTCTTTTTCCATCTTCGCGTCGGGCTTAACTACCAAATCAATAAGTACGGGCTTTCTCTCTCCATAAAAGATGAAGGAATACTCATAATTACCTTTGCCTATCACATCCTGGGCCTTAACACCGGTCATCTCCTCCATAGCCCTATTCCAGGAGATAACTTTCCCTTCGGTATCAATAACGAAGGTGGCGTCGGGTAAAAAGCCTATGATGTCGGATAAACGCTGCCCGGATTCCTGCAAAGCAATCTCCGCTTTTTTGCGCGCAGAAATATCCGTACAGGCGCCGTACATCCTTACCGCTTCTCCGTGCTCATCGCGTATGGCAGTACCACGGTTAGTCCAATATACGACTTCTCCATCTTTCCTGATGAGGCGGTAATCGATTTCGTACGGCTCCCGTGTCTTTAAATGACGCCCTAGCCGCTGCGTAACGGCAGCGTGGTCTTCAGGATGAATCGCTTTTTCCCACGCCTCAATAGTCCTGGGGAACTCGCCCGGTTCGTACCCGAGATTTTTATCGATATTGCCGAACCATGTCAATTCACCGCTAGCGATATCCCAATCATAGATAAAATCACTGGCATTCCTGGCGGCAAGGCGGAATCGCTCTTCAGATCTGCGCAATGTCTCTCCGATCTGATTACGCTCACTCATCTCCAGCGCCAACTGCTGATTGGTCTTGAGCAGATCAACAGTACGTTCTTCCACGCGTTTTTCCAGTTCACCTTGAATAAGGCACAAGGCCTCTTCCGCGCGTATGCGCTCGGCAATATTCTCCTCTAATTCCTTGATTTTGATTATGAGCGCCTGGACTTCGGGCGTAAGGAGTATCGTCAGGCACGCAGCTATGGACCTGATAAAGCCTTCTTCGTTTTTTAACTGTTCATAAATCTTGAGCGCCTCATCGTGGCTCAATACATCCTTATAAGTTAATCCTGCCTTATTCACGGCTTTCTCAATGACTTTCCGTGCACCTTCAATGCCGAGGCTTTGGCTGTAAGCGTATTCAAATGTCGAAATTAAAACCCTTGATTGTTCCATTATCTCCTTATTAAAAAGTTAAAGCTCTGCTTTGAACCCGGCAAGACGTTACGCCGGGATTAACGCAATCACCGTGCTGGTATTATGAAATCCACTCATCTGGCCCAATTCCATGGCTATTTCGCCGTAGGTCTCAAATCCGATCAGAGGAATATTGCCCAATACGCCCTTAATCTCGTTCACAGCATTCTTAAAGCTTTCCTGCAGGATTATACCGCGGCAGCAACAATCAAACACGATAGCTCCGGCTAATTTCACTCCCCTACTGGCAGTCAAAGCGATCTGCGCGGCCTTTCGGGCAGAGGCGATCTGAGCCTCATGGAGCCCTTCCATAATGCGTATTACCGACCCTTCCAACATCGTACAGGCAAAATTAAGAGAACCGTCCGCATTCTTGGAAAGCGGAACCCTCACCTTATATTGTGTCCCGGTCAGCAGGCCAGCTTCATAGCGTATCAAAAAACTCCCTACTTCAGTTGGGCTACTCAACTTATTAACTTCAATTCCGATCTTTGCCGCATTTTCCGCGGTATGCTTCTTCCAGACTTCGTAAGCCGGCTGGCCGTCAACTTCATACAGTATATTCCCCTTTGCCTTGGTAATGGTAAAGGCAGGGCTAATGGGAGAGTGGCCGTGGCTTACCCCTATCTGGATAGGTATTTTAGAGGCAACCAGACATAAGCTGACTGCATCGGATTCTATCTGGTCATCCGTAAAAACCTTAGTTTCCTTAAAGGCAAGGTCGTCTCCTGCAGCACCTCCGGAAAATTTCACGGTAGGCCCGAATGCCGAAAATGCCGCAAAAACCGTCTCTTCGCCTTTACCTGCTAAACCATCAATAAGCAGGAAGGAAGAAAGGAAAGGAAAAAACTGTATGCTGGTAGGCAATTTTCCTACGCCCTCTTCAAGGCATTTTACCTCGTCGCGGCCAAGCCCTTTTCCCATGCCGGTAAAAAACTTATGAGTATCGCTGCTGATTACTGCGCAGGCAACACTTTGTTTATCAACGCTGGCTTCAGTAAATTCACCCGCTGAAGAACAGCCAATCAAGGGAGACTCACCCGTCGCCTCCCTGATCCCCTTAACGACTGAAGGATAATCATATTTACTGGAAACAAAAGTTATTACGATATCGGGCTTGCTGATGCCGGCTGCCTCCATCGCCTTTTTAGCTGCCTGCGCCCCTGCTTCATAGCTATCTTCGCCCTTAAACATGGCTGTTCCCATTTTTGTCGACATTTTTCCCCCTTTGAAATAATTTTAAAATAATACAGCTTATATTATAATAGACAAGGTCTGATTTTATTTCATTATAACGCAGATTTCAACAAATACAACCATTGTCTCCTTATAAAAAGGCATAAGGAAACAAAAAGAGAGAGTTACAAGAACTCTCTCTTTTTATATGGTGCCTAGACCCTTATTTATCAAATACTTCTTTTAGTATGACATTGGCGATATTCTCAGCCAGGAGCCGGTTGCCTTTGTCAGTACAATGTCCGAAGTCTCCGCTGAAGATATCCTTAAAGTATTCTTTGTAACTTGACTTACTGACCATCCCCTTGAAGGACTTCTCGTTATCCACAAAGATAATGCCATCGGCATTGTCTTCGAATATCTTCTTTAACGGCTCAATACTACGCATGGGGTACTGTACACAGACTAATCGCATCTTTCTTCTCTTGAGCATCTCTTTAAGTGTATGATAATTCTTGACTGTCATGAGCTTATACCACCTCAGCCCTGACTCGCTTGCTTTATCATAGTATTCTTGCGCACGTGCGACTTGACCCGTTGCCTCATATATAGCCGCTAATGCCCCGTATAATCTTGCGCTAGAGGGATTAAATGCTAAGCCTTTCTCAAAATACTCCTTCGCCCGGGAGAGTTGTCCTTGGTTCTGGTAGAGCCATCCAAGCCAAAAATATGTTTTGTCATTCTTAGGGTTAAGTTCCAAGGCCTTCTTAAAACACTCCTCTACCTGAAGAAGTTGCCCTTGGTCATAGTAGACAAATCCAAGCCCAAAATATGCTTGGTCACTCTTGGGGTTAAGTTCCACGGCCTTCTTAAAACACTCCTTTGCCTGAGAGAGTTGTCCTTGGTCATGATAGAACCATCCAAGCCAAAGATATGCCTGGTCATTCTTAGGATTCAATTCCAGGCCTTTCTCAAAACACTCCTTTGCCTGAGGGAGTTGTCCTCGGCCGCGGTAGACACATCCAAGCCTAAAATATGCTTGGTCATTCTTGGGGTTAAGTTTAAGGAATTCCTTAAGACTAGTCTCTTGCGTTTGTTCAACAGACGCTTGTTTCAAGCTGGAAGAACGCCCACTTTGCTTTAAAAATAAAAGCTTTATCTCTTGTGCCTTGGTTGCCATATGCAGCCAAAGGAGCCGTGAGAGCTTATATATCTTAAAGGACCTCAAGAATCGCAGGGCCGTTGAGGATGAGGGGCGCTCGTATGACATATGTGCCCCCCAATCATTTATCCCCATCATCGCTACCACCATATCAGGATGGTATGTATCAAGGTATGATTCTACCTGGCTCAGTATTACGGGGGTATTCGTACCTGCTCTCCCTTTATCGATCACACTGAACCTTATCCCTATGTTGCGCTGATTAAGGATCTCTTCAAGAAAAGGAGGATACTGGCCTTGGGTGGTAGACTCACCCAGGCAAAGGATTTTGTAGGTACCTGTATGCTTGAGGGAAAGTTCATTTCTATGGTCCTGTAAAGACAAAAGGATAGCTCCACTAATCCGCAGGCCCACTTCAAGGAGTACAAAAAATAGAAACAACCCGAATAGCACCAGCGCTATTTTTTGTCTAAAGGGTATTCTTGGCGGCAGAGATTTATTTTCCTTCATGGAGGTACTTGTTAAAAATTGTAATTAAGTTA
>CAIRWO010000027.1 GCA_903882345.1 Candidatus Omnitrophota bacterium
AGTATTTTTTCCTTATTGTTCAAAGATTGCATGATGCAGTCTTCCAGGTACCTGGAGAAGGCTATATTCTTCCTGTTTGAGAATAGCGGCAGCCTTTTTGTATCAATGATTTTTACTTCCGGGTATTTTTTTATCCGGGGCAGGCGGAAATATCCGATTTTTCCTTTTTTGACCAGCTGCATAGCCTCCAGGGAAGGTGAACTGCTGCCAAGGATAACCGTTGCCTTATCGACGGAGCTGCGCAAGATTGCCGCTTCCCGGGCGTGGTAATGTGGGGTCTGGTCTTGTTTGTAGCCGTAGGACTGTTCTTCGTCAACGATGATCAGGCCGCAGCGATCAAAAGGCGCAAAGACGGTTGAGCGCGTGCCGATGACGATATCAACCCTGCCTTCTTTGATTTCCAACCATTGGTTTAGTTCTTCCGGCCGGTTTCTCAGTAATACGCTAAGAGGATTTTTAAAGTTATCCCGGATCAATTTTTCGACTGCCGGCACGGACTCGATCTCCGGAAGAAGGATTATTATTTTTTGCCTTGAGTTCAGCGCCTCCTGGATCTTAATAAAATAAAACTTTTCCCATTTTTGGCCTGCCTTGTCCGCGTGCACAAGCAGGGTTTCTGGCCTGGTTGTGTCTTTCGTAACCTTGGATGCGGGATGCAATACGGTTGTTTTTGTTGAGCGCAGGCTGGCCGGCAGCGCTGTTTCGATCGCCTCTCCCCAGGAGCAAGAATAATATGCGGATACTTTTTTTGTCGTTAAAAGCATATTTTTATTCAAGAGAGGGGCTTCATCCGGCGCCTGGATTATGTCTTTAAGTCCCTTAATGCTGCTTTGCCGGCTTACTCCTACTACATAACCGATTTTTTTCTGGCTGCCAAAAAAAACAACAACCCGGCAACCTGCCCTTACACTTTTTTGGAGAGCTTCGGGAATGATGTAGTCAAACGGCCCTTCTATGGGCAGCCCAAAGACTACTTTAGCGTATTGCATTGTAGAGGTCTTCTGCGGCATACGGTTTCTTTACCTTTTTGATAATTTCTTTTTCCCGCTTCATCTTATCGGGATTATCCCGGTAATCCAGCACGATCTTTTTTATATTTTCGATAGAAGCGGCATATTTACCTATGCCGAACTGTTGCATGGTCATTAGATTATGCGTTTCCTGCCCCGGTATAGGTGAGATAAAAACCGGCACCAGTTCCATGCTGAGGATTTCGGAAGTCGTCAGGCCGCCGGGTTTGGCAATCACGATATCGGAAGCAGCCATTAATTCATTGATGTTATCAACGAAAGCGAAAATCCGCGTATTGGGGAACATCCTCTCCTGCAGGATCTTGTATAATTTCGCGTTTTTGGCGCAGACGACGATTATCTGCATTTCTTTATGCAGGCAGGCAATGATCTCTTCCACCGGCCCTATCCCGAATGATCCCGTAGTGATCAATAAAGTGAATTTATCCGGCTCCAGGCCGATTTTTTTTCTCTCCGCCTGTTTATCGTAGCCTTTAGAAAACTTTTCCTCTATCGGTATGCCGGACTCCCGGATATCTTCCGCCTTTACGCCTTCTCTTATGAGGTATTCTTTAGACAGGGATGAGGCAACGGCATAGGTATCCGTGCCTCTGGATACCCACAACGGATGCACCCCGAAATCGGTGATCACCGTAATCAGCCTTGACTTGATCTTCCCCTGGAGTTTCAAATAAGTCAATATTTCCGGCGGCATAAAATGAGTAGAGATGACGATATCAGGCTGTTCGCGGATAATAAACTCGGAAAACCGGCGGGCGTTTAGGATGTCAATTGTCCTGATAGCAGCGGCAATAAAAGACGAGCCTTTAGCTGCGGTAAGGTTAAAAAGCCAAGCCCAGAGCCAGACCGCGTGATTTATCAGGAACTGGTAACCGCCGGCATAGGCCTTGGCGAATAAAAAATTTGTTTTATCCAGTATGTCGATTAATTTTATATCGTCAGAAGATGCCTTGTTCCGGAAAGAGTTGAATATGGCCTCTGCTGCCTTACGGTGGCCCGCACCGGCAGAGGCATAGACGATGAATATCTTCATGCCTTTATAATTATATCTGCTGCTTCGCGCAGGCCTTCGGCGATAAAATCAGGCTGGTTTTTCCAGTGGGTTTGCTCCCCGGGCTTTTCTTTACCGGAAAAAACGAGGATTGTTTTCAGGCCTACGGATTTACCCGTTTGGATATCCTTTTCCGTATCGCCGATAAAATAACTTTTGGCA
>CAIRWO010000028.1 GCA_903882345.1 Candidatus Omnitrophota bacterium
CCGAGCCCCGGGAAATCGCCGCGCTGATTAATAAAATAAATGTCGAGCAACCGGAGATTAATGTGTTGAGAGATAAAGAAGCGTTTAAGGAAGCGATAGGCAGGATAATATGAACATTTTACAGGTATTGCCCGAATTAAACGTCGGCGGAGTAGAGACAGGCACGCTTGACCTGGCAAAATATCTGGTTAAGCTCGGCCATAAAGCTGTAGTTGTTTCCAACGGCGGCAGCTTAGTCAAAGAGCTTGAAGCATCAGGCGCTATCCATTACCAGCTTCCCGTGCATAAGAAGTCTTTTATCAGTATGTTTAAGACAGTGCCGAAGTTGGCAGAGGTTATTAAAAAAGAACGAATAGATATCGTCCATGCGCGTTCGCGCGTGCCGGCCTGGATCGCTTATTTTGCCGCTAGGCAAGCTGGCTGTCTTTTTATTACTACCTGCCACGGCTATTATAAAAGGCACCTTTTTAGCTATGCAATGGGCTGGGCAAAGCGGGTGATCTGCCCCTCCAACGTTATCGCCCGGCATATGATCGATGATTTTGGCGTGCCGCATGAGCGGATAAAACTGGTGGCGCGCAGCGTGGACCTGGAAAAATTCAAATTTGTCAGCCCCGATAAAAAACGGTCTGATGAATTTAATGTCGGCATAATCGGCAGGATCACCCCGATAAAAGGCCACCTGCATTTTGTTAAGGCAATGGCCAAGCTTGCCCGGTCAGTGCCGCGGCTTAAAATATGGATCGTCGGAGACGCGCCTGCTTCCAAGGAAGCGTATAAGGAACAGATCCAGGTTTTAGTCCGGCGGCTGGGACTTTGGCATTGCACGCAGTTTCTTGGCACGCAGCGCGATATACCGGCAATCGTCTCGCATCTGGACCTTTTGGTAATGCCGACGACCACCCAGGAAGCATTCGGCAGGGTGATTATTGAGGCGCAGGCAGCAGGTGTGCCGGTCGTCGCGACAAAGGTCGGCGGGATAATTGATATTATCGAAGATGGAAAGACGGGGCTCTTGGTCCCGCCGGCAGACTCTTCTGCCATAGCCGAAGCGGCAATGAGGATATTCAAAGATAAGGATTTTGCGGCTACCCTTGCCGCGGCAGCCATTGAGAAGGTAAAGGATAAATACAAGCTTGAGTTAATGGTAAAGAATACTCTCGATGTATATCAGGATGCGTTGAGTAATTTGAATATCCTGGTGATTAAATTGAGCTCCCCGGGCGATGTGATACTCTCTACTGCCGCGTTACGGGCAATCCGCAGAAGATTCGCCCCTGCGCAAAGCCAAACCAACAAAAATAATTATAAGATTACGGTTCTGGTAGGTAATCAGTCAAAGGAGGTGCTCTTTTCCTGTCCCTACATCGATGAATTGCTCGTTTGTGATTTAAAGAATAAGGACCGGGGATTGGCGGGAATCTGGAAACTTGGCCGGCTATTAAGGAAAAAGAATTTTGATATCGTCGTTGATCTGCAGAATAACCGCGCCAGCCACCTGCTTGCATTCTTGAGCCTTGCGGTGAACCGTTACGGCTACGCTAATAAGAAACTGTCGTTACTGATTAACCACCGGATAAAAGATGAAAAGCCGGCAATCGATCCGGTCAGCCATCAGTTCAGGATACTGGAGATGTTAGGTATCAGGCTGGATGATCCGGCCCTTGAGCTTTGGCCTACGGAGCAAGACCGGCGTTATATTGATGAATTCCTGAGCAGCCAGTGGCTGAGCGCCAACCAGAAAATCGTCGGGATAAATATAAATGCCAGCCAGCGCTGGCTCACTAAAAGCTGGCCGCTTCCTTATATGATAAAATTATGCGAAGAGTTATCGCGCCGCGATATCCGGGTTGTGCTTACGGGCACAAAAGAGGACGAGGCAAAGGCGAATGTTTTGGTAAATTCGTTAAACAATGCTTCGGTTATCAATGCCTGCGGAAAGACAACGATTAATCAGCTGGCCTGCTTGATTAAAAAATGCAATGTCTATATTTCCGCAGATTCAGCGCCCCTGCATATTGCCGTAAGCATGAAAACGCCTTTTGTCGCCTTGTTCGGGCCGACTGACCCGCGCCGGCACCTGGCGCCGGCAAAAGATTATGTGCTGATAAAAAAAGAGCTGCGCTGCAGCCCCTGCTATAAACCCAAATGCAAAGACAGGAAATGCATGAATCTGATTACCGTGGCAGAGGTGCTGGAGGCGATCGAAAAATTGCTGAAATGAATATATTATTACTTACTAACCATCTTAATGTTGGAGGGATCACCAGTTATGCCTATTCTTTGGCACATGGTCTTAAAGCAAAGGGGCACAGCGTTTATATCGGCTCAAGCAGAGGTGAGGCCCTGTCTAAATTCATGGAAGAGGAGATTGGCTTTATCCCGCTGCCCCTGAAAACTAAAGCGGAGATCAGCCCTGGTGTCGCGGTCAGCCTAATTAAACTTCTGCCGCAGATTAAAGAAAAAAAAATAGATATCCTTCATGCGAATACCCGCGTGACGCAGGTGCTGGCGTGTTTGGCCGGGCAGTTTTCCGGCGTGCCTTTTGTATCTACCTGCCACGGGTTTTTTAAGACGAGGTTCTCCCGCCGGGTATTTCCCTGCTGGGGGAAAAAGGTCATTGCCATAAGCCAACAGGTAAAGGAACATTTACTGAACGATTTCCGGGTGAACGAAGAAAATATAAGGGTGATACATAACGGTATAGATATAGAAAAGTTTACAGTCCATAATCCCCGGTCTAAAGCTGAAGCAAAAATAAAACTAAGGATAGGCAGGGGCCCCACCATCGGGATCGTTGCCAGGCTTTCCGATGTTAAGGGCCATATTTATCTTATCGAGGCAATGAAGAAAGTCCTGCAGGATTTTCCCGATGCGCAACTGGTGATTGCCGGAGACGGAAAAATGAAAGGCACGCTGGTATCTTTAAGCAGGCGCCTGGGCATCGAGAAAAGTGTATTTTTTATCCCTACGCTTGCGGATACGCTTACGGTTTTATCCGCCTTGGATTTATTTGTCCTGCCCTCTCTTAAAGAGGGCCTGGGATTAAGCCTGATGGAGGCAATGGCCTACGGTATCTGCGTTATTGGCTCAAATATAGGCGGGATAAAGACGCTGATACGGGATGGTTATAACGGCATCTTGGTTGAACCCAAGGATGTAAACGGGCTTTACCTTGCGGTATCCGGCCTTTTGAAAGATCCGGCGAAAATGAAGGCGCTGGGTGATAACGCTGGAAATTTTATTGCCGGAAATTTTTCGCTCG
Organism: Candidatus Omnitrophota bacterium; assembly: GCA_903882345.1. Lineage (GTDB taxonomy): Bacteria > Omnitrophota > Gorgyraeia > Gygaellales > Profunditerraquicolaceae > CAIRWO01. Next base: position 3,266 of record CAIRWO010000028.1, read on the forward strand.
GGCAAATGGTATTACAGACAGAAGGAGTTTATCAGGAATGCTTAAGCTCAGGCACAAGGTAATAATTATCGCGGTAGTTATATTCTTGTGGTTATTGGCTGGCTTTGCCGGTTTCCTGCGCAGTAAATATGTCGTGCCTGTGCTGATGTATCATTCTGTAAACCCGCAGGGTGACCCGAAGCGCAATCCGCTGGTGGTTACGCCGCGCACATTTGAAAAGCAGATGCGCTTTTTAAAGCAGCACAAGTATAATGTTCTGCCGCTGGAGAAGGTGGCGGATCTGCTCAAGGAAGGGAAGAAGCTGCCGGCGCGGCTAGCCGCCATAACCCTTGACGACGGTTATAAAGATAATTATACTTATGCCTTCCCGATACTAAAAAAATACGGCATGCCGGCAACTATGTTTATTATTACGCAAGAGGTAGGCAGGCCCGATAGATTAAGCTGGGATGAGATTAATCAGATGCAGGCATCCGGCTTAGTTACTTTCGGCAGCCACACCCTTGGCCCGGAGCCGCTGACAAAGATCAAATCCGAGGCAGAGGTTAAAAGACAGATATTCGATTCCAAAAAGGTCCTGGAAGAAAAAATAGGCAGGCCGGTTGTAATGTTCAGCTATCCTGAAGGAAGGTTTAACGATAAGATAAAACAACTGCTAAAAGATGCCGGATACAAGCTTGCGGTAGCTACCTCCCCGGGCAAAAAATATAGCAGCAACGACGTGTTCCTGATAAAACGCCTGAGGATCTCCGAAAATGCCGCAGACCCGGTTGTCTTTTGGTTTGAGACGAACGGTTTTTATACCCTGATTAAAGAGAACAGGCATAAGTAAAGATTTCGCTGGGAGGAGGTGTATCAATGGAGCCTAAACGCGTGCTTATTTTTAACGTTAACTGGCTGGGAGACGTGCTGTTTTCTACGGCGGCGATCAGGAACATCCGCCGTAATTACCCGGACAGTTTTATTGCCTGTGTCATTCCTAGCCGCTGCTACCCCGTGCTGAAAGGCAATCCGCATTTGGATGAAGTGATTATTTTTGACGAAAACGACCGCCACAAAGCGACCCTGGAAAAACTCAAGTTCGTTAAATACCTTAAAGAGAAGAAATTTGACGCCGTATTCCTGCTGCACCGTTCTTTTACCCGCGCGCTTATTTGCCGCCTTGCCGGCATTCCCGAAAGGATCGGCCACTACACCAAGAAACGCGCATTCCTGCTGACAAAGAGGGTTATGCCTCCGGACAGGGATTCTTTGCATCGGATTGATTATTATCTTAATATCGTCGAACAGGCAGGCCTGCGCATAGAAGACAGGTATACGGAATTTTTTGTCAGCGAAGAAGACGAGAAATTTGTTGCCGATTTCCTGAAAAATAATGCGCTTGAAAAAGGCGATTTTATAGTCGGAGTGAATGCCGGAGGCAACTGGCTGCCGAAACGCTGGCCGGTTCATTATTGGGCCTCACTCTGCGACCGGCTGATCGCTGAGTTAGGTCTCAAGGTGGCGATTACCGGAAGTTCGGCAGACCGCACACTCGTAAAGAATATTCAGGAATTAATGAAGGAAAGGCCGATTATCGCCACAGGGGTATTCAACATTAAACAGCTGGGAGCGTTATGTAAAAGGCTTGACTTGTTTATTACCGCGGATACAGGGCCGCTGCATATTGCAAACGCGGTAGGGGCAAAAAAAATAATCGCCTTATTCGGGCCGACGTCCCCGGAGATTACCGGGCCTTTTCCCGCGACTAATGTAACGATTATCAGGAAAGATGTCGGATGTAAGAGTCCCTGCTATGTAGTCAGCTGTAAGGATAACCGGTGCATGAAGGCGATCACTGTGGATGACGTGATCGCAGAAGTTAAGCGGCTAATACCTAAAACCTAATATGATTAACAAACTGCTTTTTATCACTCTCAGCAATATCGGCGATGTGGTATTGACCCTTCCGGCGCTAGACCGCTTGAGGCAGGAATTTCCTTCGGCCAAAATTTCGGTTATCTGCGGGCCGCGGACAAAAGACATTTTTGAGAATGCTCCGTTTGTGGAAAAGCTCGTCATATTTGATAAACACGCGCCCTTGAAAGAGAAAATAAAGTTATTTAAGGAGCTGAGCAGGGAAAGGTTTGACGCCATAATTGACCTGCGTGATTCATTATTTGGCTTGGCGTTACCGGCAAAGTACAAAATTCCTCTTTTAAGAAGAATGCCGGCGAATATAGTCCATATGAAAGACAAGCACCTTTATAAAGTAAAAACCAAAAAGGCAAAAAGAAAAAGTGAAGAAGCCGGGGAGGCGCCGAGAG
>CAIRWO010000029.1 GCA_903882345.1 Candidatus Omnitrophota bacterium
ATTCCGATAACAACCAACCACAGCCAATCCTGTAATTTTGTCCTGAAATCATCCAAGACAACCGGTTCTCCCCGGTAGCCGCGCGAAAGCATCGCCTTATACACATCCTCATTAAGCTGGTATGAGCGCGCCCACAAACAGGCAATATTCCAGGCTACGATATGCTGCCCGCTTTTATAGTGTACCCTTAGCCCCACTCGGGCTTTCAGCGCAAGATAGGTATTTTCTATGACTTCCACAAAAAGAAAAATGTAGCGATAGCATATTCCCAGGGTCATTACAAAGATCTGGGGTATGCCGAAAATACGCAATACCCGCAAGAATTCAAAATGTTTTGTCGTTATGCTTAAAAGTACCGCGAAAGACACACAAGTCAAGACGCGCATGACAAATAACGACGCGCCGGATAGCCCTTGCCGGGTAATGGAAAGCTCTAATGCGCCTAGATGAAAACTAACTAATGTCTGCCCCGGGCTAAAAATGTTAAATAAGGAGGGGATCGCTATAAACAGTGAAAATAAGGGAATAAATACCCAGGTCCGTTTCAGGAAGAATCCCAGGTTAATTTTAGAAAAGCATACTAATAGAATGCAAGCCGCGTAATAACCTAAGAGTACGATAATATTTTTTGTAAGGACGGCCTGAATAATGAGCAGGAAAAAACCAAGAGTTTTTATCCTCGGATCGAGCGATTGTAAAAATCCTTTTTTTAGCGCGTATTCCTCGGAGAACAATGAATCTTTTAAAAATGACATCGCCCCCATTAGGGAGCGCGCAATAAAATTATTGTTTTTGCTCAATGGCTTTTACCTCTCACCGGGATGCCCTTTGCCCGCAGCTCATCGGTCTTTTCTTTTGAGCATTTCATGCATAAAAAAACCGGCTGGGAGCCGCTCTTATCATAACCTGCGGTTTTAATCAGCCGCCATAAATGAGAAACCGCCCCGCATTTGTCGCATTTTCCTTCCTTCACGTGCCAGACTTCTACCGCCTTGGATGTAAAAATAAATTTATCAACCCAGAAGAAAATCGCGCCGCCGATCAAATTCGCGACCACCGTAGACCAGATCCCCGTGCCCATCCTACGCAATACCAGCCAGAGGATAGGAGTACTTAACTGCCAACGCAGTAGATACAAAATAAATCTTCTCATCGCTTCTTTCCTTTGATTATAATTTTAAATTTCTAAGAAGTATATCAATATACTCTATTTTTCTTTCCTTTTCCAGCTTAAAAATTTAGCTAATAAAAATGCCACCGCAATACAGGTAAGTATCCCTATGACAGCTGATGCAATATAGGCAATACTTAAACCTGCCAGCGGCTTTTCCTCCCAGCCTTTAAAGGCATAATCCGGCATTGGAGCTTTCCAGAGACCTGAAAGTTTCTCTAACCCTTTAGGAACATACCCTACCAGCTTCTGCATTTCATCAGCGCCCCACTCACCCCAGGCAGAACCCGCTTTAAAATGATCCGGGATAATTAATCCAAGAGGAGACAGGATAATTAACGCGCCGACTCCAATCCATAATTTAGTCGTGATTTTCATTATAACACCTCCCCTTCATAGATCATCTCAGGAGAATTCTTCTGCAGGTATTTAATTACTAAGGCCGTAATAATAACCTCAACCCATCCGAATACCAACATATGTTCGCCTAACATCGCAGGAACCGCTACATTAAGCCCGTATGGGCAATACAGCGCTTGACCACTTGCCGTATGATGGAATAATGGCTGCAAGCCAAACTCAATTCCCGCGCATAACGCAGCAATGTTAATCCCAAGATATGCGCCAATGCCGGCGGCAATTACCCGCCTGCCTGATCCAGTCTGACTGCCGGAGCTAATTAACCGGTAAGCATAATAACCGACAAACGGCAGGACAAAAGCCATATTAAAACAATTCGCTCCTATTGCAGTAATCCCGCCATCACCGAATAACAATGCCTGAACCACTAAGGCAACAGTTATGGCAATACAAGCTGCCCAAGGGCCCAAAAGTATCGCTACCAGGACACCGCCTACCGCGTGACCGGTTGAGCCTCCCGGTATCGGCACATTAAACATCATGATCACGAAACTAAATGCCGCGCCGATTGCCAGCATTGGTACTTGTCTAG
>CAIRWO010000030.1 GCA_903882345.1 Candidatus Omnitrophota bacterium
AAATTATTGGGTGAATTCGACGCGGTTTGCCTTGCGGGAGGAAGCCGGATCCCGAGGGATTTAAAAATCGAAGGCAGGGATTTAAAAGGTATTTATTTTGCAATGGATTATCTTATTCAATCGAACAAAAGAGTAGCAGGCGAAAAAATACCTGCTCAGGAATTGATCGATGCTGCAGGTAAAAAAGTTTTGGTCATCGGCGGCGGCGACACGGGCGCTGACTGTGTAGGAACGGCAAACAGGCAGGGGGCTGCGTGTGTAATCCAGATAGAGGTTATGCCTAAACCTGCTGAGTGCCGCACACAAGATTTTCCCTGGCCCATTTATCCGATGATCTTAAAGACTTCGACCAGCCATGAAGAAGGCGCCGAGCGCAAATGGGCAGTGCTGACAAAGAAATTTAGCGGCCAGAACGGATGGGTCAAAAAGATCGCCTGCGTGGAAGTTGATTTTTCGCAAAAAGATACGCGGGGCTGTCCAATGATGAAAGAGCTCACCGGCAGCGAATTTGAAATTGAAATAGACATGGTAATACTGGCTGTGGGGTTTTTGCACCCCGAGCATACCGGTTTGCTTAAAGAATTGGGTGTGCAGCTTGATACAAAAGGTAACGTAAGGACCGATTCCCGCCAGATGGCTTCTGTCAAAGGCGTGTTTTCTGCCGGCGATATGCGCCGCGGCCAGTCGCTGGTTGTCTGGGCGATCTCCGAAGGCCGCCGTGCAGCACGCTCCATCGATGAATACCTCATGGGTGAAAGCAACCTGCCAGTAATATAGGGCCGTTTCCTTATAACTATATGCGAAATAATAAGTTTTGGAGGAAATGTCCCTGAGGGACAGTTCCATTGGAACCTATTGTTATATATAAAGATATTTGGAAACGGTCCTAAATTTTGATACAATAAGCTTATGTGCTACGCGATACCGGGAAAAGTGGAAGCGATCAACGCTAATATTGTTACGGTTGACTATTTCGGCGAAAAAAAGAAGGCCTTCAATGAGTTTGTTGAGATTTCTGTCGGCGATTACATTTATGCGCAAGGCGGCTATGTGATTACCAAGATCTCTCCCCGCGAAGCCCAGGAGAGCCTTTCTGCATGGAAAGAACTATTCTTTAAATTGAAAGAAATCGATGAGAAAAAATCGCGCTTTTCTCCATCCGTCAGGTTGAGCGGCAATAAAGTCGTCGCGATTTTTAATAAGATCAAGAAGAAGCTTACGCTGGAGAGGGAAGAATTACGTTATCTGCTCGGTCTTAAAGATCCTGAAGAACTGGAAATATTTTTTAAGGCAGCAAATTCCCTGCGCCAGAAATATCACAGTAATTCCTGCTGCGTCCATGGCATCATCGAAATCTCCAATAATTGCCGCCGCAATTGCCTTTATTGCGGGATATCCACCTGGAATAAAAATATTCCGCGTTACAGGATGAGCAAAGAAGAAATATTGGTTTCGGTGGGAGAGGCAGTGGAAAAATACGGGTTTAAGGCGCTGGTACTGCAGAGCGCAGAGGATAACGATTATTCCATAGAAGAACTAGCGGATATTATAAAGTCGATAAAGCAACGCTACGCAGTCTTGATCTTTATAAGTTTCGGAGAGATCGGACTCGATGGCCTCAAAAAATTATATGCAGCAGGCAGCCGCGGCTTGCTGATGCGTTTTGAAACTTCCAATCCGGAAATCTATGCCAAGCTTCATCCCGGCTATGACCTTCAAAATCGGATTGACCACTTGAAATTTGCCTATCAATTGGGCTATCTGATCATTACCGGTTCACTCATCGGCCTGCCGGAGCAGACTAATGAGGATATAATCAATGATATTCATTTAGCCCGGCAGTTAAATGCGGAGATGCTGAGTTTTGGCCCGTTTCTCTCGCATCCTGAGACGCCGCTGGCAAACAGCCCCTTGCCAAAGGAAGAAGATATTTTAAAAGTCATTGCCCTTGCCCGGTTTGCCGGCCAGGAAAATGCGAAAATTCTCGTAACCACGGGGTTTGAGACCTTGAGCCCCCGGGCACGTGAAAGAGGGCTTGCCTGCGGGGCAAACTCGGTAATGCTCAATGTTACGCCCTTAAAATACCGTCCGCTTTATTCGATTTATCCCCAGCGTGCCCATGAGCAGGAACCGCTAGAACTGCAAATTAAAGAAACCATTACCTTGTTGAAATCCTTGGGCCGCGCGCCCACGGATTTAAGCGTAAATAAAAACGCATAATTAATACCCCCATTTTTCTTTGCATTTGGCGCTAAAAAGTAGTAAAATTGAAGTCGTATATGAAAAATAAAT
>CAIRWO010000031.1 GCA_903882345.1 Candidatus Omnitrophota bacterium
ATCTCCACTTCGCTTTCTACCTTTGGCCGCTTGAAGACTTCTTGTTGGCTAGTTTCCCTCTGCCTCAGCTGTTCGGCGATTTCCTTGAATTTTTCGTATTCCAGCAGGCGCTTGATCAGTTCCGCGCGCGGGTCGTCCTCTTCCTGTGGCTCTTGCTGCGTCTCATCAACCGGCAGGAGCATCTTTGACTTGATCTGCAACAGGGTCGCTGCCATCACCAGGAATTCACCGGCAATGTTTAAATCCAGAAGCTGCATCAGTTCCAAATAACGCATATACTGCTCGGTAACTTCGGAAACCGGTATATCGTAAATATTGAGGTGGTCTTTCTTCACCAGGTATAAAAGCAGGTCCAGTGGACCCTCGAATAATTCCAATCTTACTTTATAACTCATATCTCTCCTAAACCGGTAAATCCATTATTTCTTTTACTTCTTTTAGCGTTTTTGAAGCAACGGAAAGTGCCTTTTCCTTTCCCTGCTCCAATATTTTAACCACTTTTTTCTCATCCTTAACAAATTCCCGGCGCCGATCGTGGAAAGGCGCTAATTTTTTAATCAGGCCCTCGGCCATGCGCTTTTTACATTCGGTACAGCCGATCTTGGCGTTAGTGCACCAATCGCTGACTTCGCCTGTAAGTTCGGGCAGAAAAAATGAATAATAGGAAAATACATTGCAAATTTCCGGATGGCCGGGATCGGATAATTTAATCCTTTGGGGATCGGTAATCATACTGGCGATTTTCTGCCTGATCACCTCTTGGGAATCGGAAAGGTTGATCGTATTATTATAGCTCTTGCTCATTTTCCTGGAGTCAAGGCCCAACAACCGCGGCATCCGGGTAAGCAGCGCCTCGGGTTCAGGAAATGTTTCTTTTTTATAAAGGGTATTGAAGCGGCGGCTGATTTCCCGTGTCAGTTCAAGGTGAGGCAGTTGATCTTCTCCTACCGGCACTTTGTCGGCCTTATAGATCAGGATATCCGCTGCCTGAAGCACCGGATACCCGAGAAACCCGTAAGTATTAAGGTTACGGGTTTTTATTTCCCGCAGCTGCTCCTTGTACGTAGGGCAGCGCTCAAGCCAGCCCAGGGGCGTAAGGCAGGAAAAGATCATATATAATTCCAGGTGCCCGGGGACTTGCGATTGTATAAATAACGTAGATTGTTCCGGGTCAATGCCGGCGGCCAGCCAGTCAATCACATTATCGATCGCCGATTCCTGCAGGGCTGCCGTATTTTCATACTCACTCATCAGGGCATGCCAGTCAGCGACCATAAAGAAACAATCGTATTCTTTCTGCAGCCCTACCCAGTTGTCCAGCGCGCCGACCAGGTGGCCCAGATGCAGCTTACCTGTCGGCCGCATCCCGCTTAGTATACGCTTCTTCATAAAGTCCTGGCGATTCTCTCGATCTCGTACGCCTCGATGGTGTCGCCTTCCTGAACGCCGTCAAAGCCTGCCAAGGTGATGCCGCATTCAAACCCTTCAGCCACCTCACGGACATCGTCCTTAAAACGCTTCAAAGAAGAAATATTCCCCTCGAATATCACCGCACCGTTTCTGACCAAGCTTACGGGGCTGGAACGGGTAACTTTCCCCTTCAGCACAAAACAACCGCAAACTATCCCCGAACGCGAAAGCCGGAAGACCTTCCTTACTTCAACTTTACCGAGGAAATTTTTCTTCAGTCTCGGCTCCAGCATCCCTTCGATAGCTGCCTTAATGTCATTAGCCATCTCATAAATGATATTATATGTCCTGACGTCTATGCCTTCCTTGGCGATCAATTCTTTTGCCGGTTCGTCAGGCATGACGTTAAAGCCCAGGATCAGGGCATCCGAGGCTACTGCCAGTATCACATCCGAAGAATTTATGCTTCCGACCGCCTCATGGATAAATTGCAGTTTAATTTCCGAAACGTTAAGCTTATCGAGCGTCTGATTTATCGCCTCAAGCGACCCCTGAACATCCGCCTTGATAATGATCTTTAATTCTTTGAGCTTACCTTCCTTTATCTGCGTATATAAATCTTCAAGGCTGATCTTCTTTGCGGTTTTTATCTGCTTTAACCTTTCTTTTCCCTGTCTTTCCAGCGCAAGATCCCGCGCCTGCTTCTCATCCTTGACGCTAAAAAATTGTTCCCCTGCCTGCGGCACGCCCGAAAGGCCTAAAACCTCAACCGGGAACGCCGGCGGGGCGCTCGTCACCGAATGGCCATGGTCATCAAACATCGCCCTTATCTTTCCGTAATAATGTCCGACGATTATGCTTTCGTTAAGATGCAGCGTCCCGTTTTGCACAAGTAAAGTCGCCACAGGCCCGCGGCCCTTACTGATCTTAGCTTCCACAACAACACCCCGGGCAGGCTTATTGGGATTTGCCTTAAGCTCGAGCATCTGCGCTTCCAGAAGGATCATCTCCAGTAAATTATCAATGCCCTCTCCGGTCTTTGCCGAGACCGGCACGGTAATAGTCTTGCCGCCCCAATCCTCAGCCAAAAGATTCAATTCGGCCAGCTGTTTCTTCACCCGGTCGAGATCCGCCTGCGGCTTATCGATCTTATTCACCGCCACAATGATGGAAACTCCGGCTGCCCGTGCATGATCGATTGATTCAACTGTCTGGGGCATGATCCCGTCATCGGCAGCCACGACTAAAACTACGATGTCCGTAATACCGGCACCCCGGCTGCGCATCGCTGTAAACGCTTCATGGCCCGGTGTGTCGAGAAAAGAAATCTCTCCGTGCGAAAGCACAACCCGGTAAGCGCCGATATGCTGGGTAATACCGCCGTGTTCTGCCTCAGCAACCTTGCTCTTTCTGATCACATCCAAGAGCGAGGTTTTGCCGTGGTCAACATGGCCCATAATAGTCACCACCGGAGGCCGCGGTTTTAAAGCTGCCGGCGAATCTTCCTCGGCATGCGCCTGCAAAAGAGATTCTTCTTCTCCGAGAGCCTTTATTATCTTACAACCGTATTTCTGGCATACGGCAGCAACAACGGATTCCTCCAGGGTCTGATTAAGGCCGGCCATCACCTTCATTGCCATTAAATATTTGATCAACACCGAAGATTTTTCCTGTAGCTTAATTGCCAGGTCTTTTACGGTTATAGGCAACTCCAACTCCAGCCCTTTTAATTCTATTGCCGGCGCAGCAACCGGCATCACCTTAGCTGCTGCTGGTTGAGGCGCTGCGGGCTTGAGTTCAACTGCAACCGCAGGGGATGATTCGGGAATTATCTTCGGTGTAACCGGCGCTTTAATAATGGGCGCAACCTGAGCTTTCACAATTGGCGTAACCGGCGGTTGTGCCATTACCGGCTGCGGCGGCTTGGGCACAACGGTTACCGGCTTATGCACAACAACTGCCGGCTTATGCGCAGGCTTCACTGTTTTTACAATCTTTACTGCGGTAGCCTTAACCGCAGCTACTTTAACAGCAGTTGTTTTCTTTGCCGGCTTATGGCTGACAATAGTCTTTACAGCCTTAACTGCCTTGGGCTTTTGCCCGGATTTTTTCACTATTTTCTTTGCCGTAGGTTTTTCTTTTTTTGCGCTTGTCATATGAATTTTAATTTTTCAGCTTCTTTGCTTCTTCGATTAATTTTTTTGCCTTTTTTTCTCCGATGCCTTTTACCTTAACCAACTCCTCAACGCTTGCCTTGGCAATATCCTGCAGAGTTTTAAAACCCGCCTCTTTAAGAGCGGAAATGGTCTTTTCGCCTACGCCCGTCAATTCTTCAAGCAGAAGCTCCTTCTTGCTCTTCTTTTCTTTCTTGGCTTCTTTCTTCGTTTTCTTTTCTTCTGCCGGCTTACCCTTTTGCTCTTTCTCTGATGCCTCTGCCATAGCCTGTGCCTCCTCGGCCTTGGCCTGAGCCTGCGCCTGCGCTTCGGCCTGCGCGGCAAGGGCAGCCTTTGTGCGTATATCAAGCTCCCAACCCATAAGGCGGGAGGCAAGCCTGACATTCTGACCGTGCTTTCCGATCGCCAGCGAAAGCTGATCGTCATCTACAATTACCTCTGCCTTAAGGTGTTCTTTCTCGACCTTTATCTCGTTGATCTTGGCCGGTGAAAGCGCTGCTTTAATATATTCCTTTATATCTTCGTTGTAACGCACGATATCTATTTTTTCACCATGGATCTCATTTACGATGTTACGCACGCGGTTCCCCCTCATCCCTACGCAGGCGCCTACGGAGTCAACCTTATCGTTCTTCGACCAGACGGCGATCTTAGTACGTTCCCCGGCCTGGCGGGCGATAGATTTTACTTCTACAATACCTTCGTAGATCTCCGGCACCTCCAGTTCAAATAGTTTCCTGACAAAATTCGGGTGGGAACGCGATAAAATAATCTGAGTTCCTTTATTATCCTTCTTGACCTCCAGCACAAGAGCCCGGATACGCTGCCCTTGTTTGAATTCCTCTTTTGGAGACTGTTCATGCCTGAGGATGATCCCTTCTGCTTTTCCTAAAAGATCGACTACGATGTTGCCTTTATCAAAGCGATAGACCACTCCCGAAACAATTTCACCGGTCTTGGCCTGAAATTCGGTGAATACGACTTCCTTTTCCGCTTCGCGGATTTTCTGAATTATAACCTGCCGGGCGGTGGAAGCGGCAATCCGGCCGAAATCTATCGAAGTAACCTCTTCTTTGTTCCTAAAGGCCCTGATCTTCCCTGTGAGCCGGTCCAGCTCCACCCGCAGTTCCTCTTCGGGCTTTACGTCGATTACCTTACGCACGGCAATCAAGAGCGCTGCCTCTACCGCTTCAACTAATACCTCTTTCTTTATTCCTTTTTCTCTTTCTATCTGGTCCAATATCGCTAATAATTCCTGGCTCATTTTTCCTCGCTTGATTGTTAAATTATCTGTTTTGCCTTTGCTATGTTTGACAAAGCTATCCCTAAGCTGCTGTCTTTCATCTCGACGAATACCGCTTCATCTTCGGCTTTTAAAACCTTGGCCGCAAACTCTATTTTACCATTTATTGCCTCCCTTAGAAAGAACTTTACATCCTTGCCCACACAACGCAGAAAGTCGTTTTTTGTCTTAAGCAGCCGGTCAATACCGGGGCTAGAGACCTCTAATAAATACCTTTCCTGAATTATGCCGGTCGTATCCAGGAATTCCCCGATTTTACGGTTAAGCAGCGCGCATTCACCAATGGTTATACCGCCGCCTATTCTGTCTACAAAGAGGGCCAGCGTAGCGGAAAACCTAGACCTGTTGAAGTTAATTTCCACCAGTTCAAAACCACCCTCTTCAAGCAGCGGTTGGATTATCTTCTGCAACTCTTCAGTAATTTCGCTCTGTTCCATCTTAAAATTCCTATTTCAATAACTCTTTTACCTTATCTACCACTTTATCTTTATCGACCAAAAACAGGTTTTTATCCCTGCGGGTCTTCACTTCAATTTTTTGTTCTTTCAGCGTTTTTTTGCCCAGGGTAATTATTATTGGTATGCCTATCAGATCGGCGTCTTTGAATTTTACGCCCGGGCGCTCATCGCGGTCATCCAAGAGCGGCTCAATGCCGTTATTTTGCAGCGCCTGATAAATTTCCAAGCTCTGGCGCATAATCTGGTCGTCCGCGACATCAAGCGCTAGGATAACGGCTTTATAAGGGCTGACCTCTGCCGGCCAGATAATTCCGTCGCTGTCGTTATTCTGTTCGATCACCGCGGCGATAAGCCGGGAAACGCCGATGCCGTAACAACCCATGATCACCGGATTAAGCTTGCCTTGGCTATCAAGAAAGTTCGCCCCTAAAGCGGCGCTGTATTTTGTTCCCAGTTTAAAAATATGCCCGATCTCAATCGCGTTTATTTTCTCTCCTTTATCGTTAATCACCACATCTTCGCCGCTTTCCGCAGGCACCATAAATTCATGGGAAACCTTACCGCCCATCACCCCGGAATCCGCTTCCTGAGCGAGGATGCGCAAACCGCAGCGTTTAAATATCCTCTGGTATGCATCATACATCGCGCGGTAATTCTTATCCAGACCGGCTTCATCTTTATCAAAACTATAGGCGTCCTTCATGATGAATTCACAGGCCCTGACTACTCCGAAACGCGGGCGTATTTCATCGCGGAACTTGGTCTGTATCTGATACAAAACCATTGGCAGCTGCTTATAAGAAGAAAGACAATTCTTGACCAGTTCTGTAATCACCTCTTCGTGGGTCGGCCCAAGGCAGATATTCCTTCCTCTGCGGTCAATAAATCTGATCATTACCTCGCCGATATCCTTATCCCGACCGGACCTGGCCCATAATTCCAGCGGCTGCAATGCCGGTAAAAGCAGTTCCGCAGCACCGGCAGCGTTCATTTCCTGCCGGATTATTTCCTCGATGTTAGCCAGCACCTTAAGACCAAGCGGAAGATAGGAATAGGCGCCTGCCAAAAGCATGCGCATCAGCCCGGCACGCAACATAAGTTTATGCGCCGTGGATTCGGCCTCCTGAGGTACTTCTTTTAAAGTGGGAATAAACGTTTTTGTCCAGAGCATTTTAGCCTTTCCTGCCTTCTATTTTACTTCTTTTAAAAGAATATCTATGCAGTCATCAAAACATATTTTTTTGACGGGCTTACCTTTCTTAAATAACAGGCCTTCTTTTTTGCCAAAGGCAACGCCGATATCCGCTTCTTTTGCCTCGCCCGGCCCATTAACTACACAACCCATAATAGCCAACTTCATCTGCCGGGTTGACGGTTGAAAATTGACAGTTGAGAGCCTATTTTCTAAAGTTTTGACCAGCTTCACCAGGTCCACTTCGCACCTGCCGCAAGTCGGACAACTGATAACCTCCGGCCCGAATTTCCGTAACGACAATGCCTCGAGGATCGCTCTCGCAACCCTCACCTCTTCCTGCGGGATGTCAGTAAGAGAAACTCTTATCGTGTCACCGATACCCTCAAGCAATAAAGCCCCGATTGCGATGCTTGATTTTATTGCTCCGTTAGCCGGTAAGCCGGTTGCCGTAACCCCTAAATGAAAGGGGTAGCCGCAGCTGCCTGCCATCTTACGGTATGCCTCTACGGTATCAAAGATATTCGACGCCTTAAGCGAAACAACCAGATCATAGAAACCGCAGCCCTCTATGATCTTAATATATTCGAGGCCGGCCCTGACCATTCTGTCGGCAATTTTGATGTTAGGTGTCAGGTGTTTGGTGTTTGGCAATGACCCTGAGTTTAGCCCGACCCTTATCGATATCCGGCTGGCTTTTGCCGCTCTGGCAATTTCTTTGATCTGCCCTCTTTTATAAATATTCCCCGGGTTAAGCCGGATCTTATCTACGCCGTTATCTATGGCCGCCAAAGCAAGTTGCCAGTCAAAATGTATATCTGCAACTAAAGGTAATTTAGTGCTCTCTTTTAGCGTCTTTATTGCCAGGGCGTCTGCTCTGTCTTTTACAGCCAGGCGTACAATCTCGCAACCTGCCAGTTTAAGCGCCTCCAGCTGCCTGATTACCGCGGCCGTATGGGAAGTCTTTACCTTCACCATCGATTGGATGGCAACCGGGTTATTGCCGCCGATCCGAAGATTACCTATTTTTACAACTACTGCCCTGCGCCTTTGAATTTTCATTTACCGAAAAACTTCTGTATCTTATCGCCGAAATTTTTTATGATATCATTATAAGTAACAATAACCGCCAAAGATATGATCAGCGTATATCCTATCTGGTTAAGAATATGTTCTACCTTCAGGCTTAGATACCTGCCGCGGATTTTCTCCAACATCAGAAGCGCAAGATGCCCCCCGTCTAAGGCGGGAAAAGGCAAGAGGTTAAATATCGCAAGGCTGATGCTCAAGAGCGCCATCAGGTGTAATAACGCGATCATCCCCATACCCTTTACCTTGGAGGTAAGAATAAATATACCTATCGGGCCGGTCATTGTTTCGCGCATTGACAGCTGACCGGTGAGCATGCGCCAGAGACCCTCATATGTCAAAGCTGTTATTTCCCATGTTTTATCCAGGCTCAAGGAAAATGATTTAAAAATACCGTGTCTTACTTTAACAATTTCGTCACCATGTATAACGCCGAGAAGCCCAACACTGCGTTTCTTGCCCAGAAGATCATTAAACTCTTTGGCGGTTATTTTAACATCCAATGAATACTCTTTATCGCCCCGCAGCAGAGAAACCTTAACTAGATTACCGGCCTTCTGGGACTGGATGATTCTTTGCAGATCTTCCCATAAATCAATTTTTTCCCCATTGATCGAGGAAATCCGGTCGCCGGCCAAGATACCTGCATCCTTTGCGCCCATGCCATCAACCACGCCGCCGACTTTCGTGGTCAAGGTAGGGTAGCCTATGGTAAAAACCAGCCAGAAAAATAATATCCCCAGGGCATAATTGAGCAGGGGCCCAAAAAATATTATTGCCGCGCGCTGGCCGGGTTTTTTACTAAGGTATTCATCGGAAGCGCCTTTGTATTCTTCTAGATTATCGCCGCCCAATTTTACATATCCGCCAAGAGGTATGGAATTGACGGCGTATTCGGTTTCCCCGACTTTTCTCCTAAAAATAATGGGCCCAAAACCCAAAGAGAATTTTTCCACTCTTACGCCCACCTTTTTGGCGATGATGAAATGCCCGAATTCATGGACGATGATCAATATACCGAGGATCGCTAAGAAAACCAATAAGCTAATCATATTTATTTATAATGTTAGAGGCCTGCCTTCGCGCCCAGTTGTCAGCGGCAAGGATATCTTTTAGGCCCGGGTTTTTAATATTCCTGTGCCTGGCCAACACCTTTTCAATAACCAGTGGTATGAAAGTGAACCTTAGCCTCCTTTTTAGGAATTCGCTGACGCTCACCTCGTTTGCCGCATTTAATACGCAGGGCGTGGTTCCCCCGTCGCAGGCAGCCTGATAGGCAAGCTTAAGGCAGGGGAATTTCTTGAAATCGGGTTTTGCAAAATTAAGTGTTTTTAGCCTGTAAAAATCCAGCGCCTTAAACGCCGCTGGCGCTGGCAGACGTTCGGGATATGAAAGCGCATACTGTATAGGTATACGCATATCCGTAACCGATAACTGGGCGATCACCGAACCGTCAACGTACTCAACCATGGAATGCACAATTGATTCGGGATGTATAAGTATTTTGATCTTTTCCGGCGCGACCCCGAAGAGATACATCGCCTCCAGAAGCTCAAGCCCCTTATTCATTAAGGTCGCGGAATCAACGCTGATCTTCCTGCCCATTTTCCAGCGCGGATGGGCCAGGGCCTGCCTTGGGGTAATATTCTTGAATTGTTTCTTTTCCAAATTCAAGAACGGCCCTCCGGAAGCAGTCAGATAGATTTCTTTTAGCTTGGGCCTGTCCTGGCCTTCCAGACACTGCCAGATCGCCGATTGTTCGCTGTCTATCGGCAAAATCTTTACTTTATTTTTAGCGGCCAGGCGCATGATCAGCGGCCCGGCCATAACCAAAGCCTCTTTGTTGGCCAATGCTACGTCTTTACCGCTCTCTATTGCTTTCAATAAAGGCGGCAGGGCTGCTGATCCGCTTATCGCCAACACTACCCGGTCGATCCGCCTGTCGGCAAGCATATCCAATAGCTGGTTTGCGCCGGATAAAATTTTGACCGTGGACTTAAAAACGGATCCAACCCCTCTAGCCGAATTCAGGTCGTTGATACAGGCAAATAAAGGCCGGAATTCCCTTATCTGGCGCTGCAAAATACCTGTATTTGAATTAGTGCTCAGCGCAACGGCCTTAAAAACCGAAGGGTTCCTTCTTATTACATCAAGCGTATTTATGCCTATTGAACCCGTGGAGCCAAGTATCGCAATACGCCTCATAATTTAGGTTTTCTTAAGCACGGCGCTTACGTAAAAATAAAATACCGGGGCAGTAAAAAGCAGGCTGTCGATTATATCCAGGACTCCGCCCATGCCGGCGAAAATCTGTCCGGCGTCTTTAACCTGGCAGTCCCGCTTCATCAGTGATTCGGATAGATCACCCAGTTGCGCTAAAATTCCCAAAGCCGTGCCGACAACAATAAGATGCAGATAAGACAAATTTAAAAACGGCCGGCTGATCAAAGCACCGCCGACGCTGAAAACCAATCCGCCGATTGCGCCTTCCACCGACTTTTTCGGGCTGATGTGCGGTATAAGCGGGGTTTTACCGAAACGTGAACCAATAAGGTAAGCCCCGATATCACCCAGTTTGGTGATCAACAAAATACTTAAGAAAAAGCCAAACCCCGCGGCAAGATACCTGATCTTTATCATAAAACTAAAAAACCAGGAAACATAAAGTATCCCGAACAGCGTAGTGGATATCTCCACGATCGTCCCGGAATTTTCCCGGCGCCTGAACTGCATGATAAGCAAAAAAAGCAACGCCAGCACGATCAGAAGCAGCTCCCAGTTCTTTGTCAGCTCAAAACGCGTCATGATGGAAATGGGTATCACCAGGCCTACGCCTATACCGACATATTTATATATTTTTATGCCCTTTTTTTCCAGCATCGTAAAAAATTCGTACAGGCCGCGGCCGATAAACAAAGTTACCGTAAGCGCGCACAGCCAGTCACAGAATATGACTAAGATAATCAGGCCGATAAGCAATATGGAACTAACTATTCTTTTTATCAACATCTATCCTTCCAAACCTTCTTTCTCTCGCCAGGTAAACCTTAATCGCCTTTTCAAGCTCTTCTCTGGTAAAATCGGGCCAGTATTTCTTAGAAAAATACAACTCCGCATAAGAAAGCTGCCAGAGTAAAAAATTGGACAGCCGCATTTCACCGCTGGTGCGGATCAATAAATCCGGATCCGGAAGCCCGAACGTATAAAGAAAGCTGCCAAAGAGATCCTCGTTTATATCGCCGGACTTAATCTCTCCCCGGGCAACTGAATCGGACAACCTTCTTGCGGCATCGACGATTTCCTGGCGCGAGCCGTAATTCATGGCAAGAACAACCGTCAGCCCAGAATTTTCTCTAGTCCGCTCTTCTGCCTGCCTGATCTTTTTCTGCAGGTAACCCGGTACCGGTTCACCCCTGCCGATGATTTTCAATTTAATATTATTCTTATGTAATTCTTTGACTTCGCGGTCTAAAAAATTACCGAGGAAGCGCATCAAAATTTCTATTTCCCTCCTCGGCCTGTTCCAATTCTCCGTGGAAAATGCGAAAAAAGTAACTGCTTCTATGCCCCATTCCCGGGCTGCCTTTACAATTTCCTTAACCCGATCTACGCCGGCGCGGTGGCCGGCGCTGCGCGCCAGCCCCTTTTCTTCGGCCCACCTGCCGTTACCGTCCATGATGAAAGCGATGTGCCGGGGAAGATTGAGCCTGCTAAGCATTTATTGGTGGACCTTGTAATCAATATCCGGGAATATATTATCAGTATATTCGATACTGGAAAGCCATTCGCTGTCAATTGAATTTGATTTTATGTCTTCATAGAGACGGTTAAACTTCAAGAGATGATCCTTGGTGCGCTTTACGGCGTAACTGACATGCGTGCCCGTGCCCAATATAAATCCCCAGTCAGAACTCTGAGCAAGAAGCAATTCTCTCAATGCCTGATTTAACGCCCTGCGTTCCAACCCCTGCCTATCGGGAAAATTCTTTGCCAGTTCCGTCATCCTTCTGGAGGCAGCGTGGAGGTGGCGGTAGATCCAATCGTTTGAGCCCTGCAGCCACATCTCGCTGTAGCCTTTCCAGCCCCAGCTGGACATCGAAGGCGTAACTACCTGATTACGGGGATTTTCCTCGAGGTATTCCGACGGCGTAATCATGCGGATCTCGTCCTGATCAAAGGCGAGCTTGCGGAAAAGAAAATCGAGCCACTGAGGGCCTTCATACCACCAATGGCCGTATAACTCCGCGTCATAGGGCGAAACGATCAAGGGCTTCTTACCCATAAGGTCATAAAGGTACTCGACCTGTTTCTGGCGGTTAAAGAGAAAATTACCCGCGTGCTCTGCCGCCTTCTGCCTTGCCCACTCCGGCACATACGGCTCTTTATTCATATCCGTGCCGGTTATCCGGTAATATTTTATTCCCGTATTGATCCTTATGCCGTCGGGATGGATATACGGCTTTATATAATCGTATTCCAGATCAAAGCCGATATCCCTGTAGAATTCACGGTAATTATAGTCGCCGGGATAACCTTCAATTGATGACCAGACCTGCTTGGAAGATTCAAGATCCCTGCCGAAACAGGCAACACCTGTGCCGCGGCAATATACCGGCGCGAATACTCCGTATTTGGGCCGGGGAGAACCATGCAGCACTCCGTGCGCATCGGAAAAGAAATAACGTATCCCGGCTTCTTTCAATATTTCGTCATGGCCGGGCTGATACCCGCATTCCGGAAGCCAGATCCCCCGCGGCCTCCTGCCGAAAGTTTTTTCGTAGTGGCTTACCGCTACCTTTACCTGCGCCCGGACCGATTCGCGGCAAACATCCATCAGGGGAAAGTAACCGTGCGTGGCCCCGCAGGTAATAATTTCTAGATTCCCCGTATCCTGAAAATTCTTGAACGCCGTGACAAGGTTTCTTTTATATTTCTCAAACGTATCGCGCGCCCGGCAAAAAGTATTCAAATACATTATTGCCAGCCGTTGGAAAGCCGGCTGCCAGGCAGTCCTTTCTATTTCCTTATGCGCCAGATCGATCAGCCTGTTGATATGTTTTAAATATCTCCCGGAAAGAAGCGGGTCGGAAAGCATAGAGATCAGCGTCGGGCTCAAGGTTATAGTAAGCTTAAAATTAACCTCGTCCTCCGCCAGTTTCTCAAAAACGTTTATCAGGGGTATGTAAGTTTCGGTGATCGCCTCATACAGCCAGTCTTCCTCTAAAAAGTCCTCGTAATCAGGATGCCTGACATAAGGCAGATGGCCGTGCAGCACCAAACACAAATAACCTTTATGCATATTAATAGAAAATTAGATAGGTTGGGGTTTTAGATTAAACTTTCTCTTTGACTAAATTGCTGGTCTTAGTTTCCCGGCTGACAATAGGCGTTATCGTACGCTCCTCGATTTCATCGCTGGATATTGCCTCTACCGGTATCACTTGTTTGCCGTCGGGAAGGGCAAACCGCAGGGTAAAGGTGCCGTCCGGGCGTAATTTAATTTCTTTGCCCTGCACGGAGACTTTTGCATCCGGCTCTGTTGCGCCGTAAACAATCAGTTCGCAATCCACAACCAGCCAGAATTTTCTTTGTTTAGTTTTCTTGCCGGGGCTGGACACGGAAGTTAGACCCGGTGAAGAAAGTACTCCTGAGAAAAGCGCTCTTTTCATGCGTTCCTGCCAGGCCTTACCGGGAGAACTCTTGCCAAACCCGAATCCCATGCCATAAAGCCGGGCAAATAAATCGTCGGGGATCATCCATTCTTCATCTGTAATCCATGATGGCCCATCCAAAGGGGTATGCACGGTATTTGAACGGACGATCGTAATAAATTCACCGCTTGGCAGTCTCAAGCCCAGATCCACACACCAGGATCTTCCCGGCCCGTCGGTATCGATATACCAGTTGCTTGCTTCTACCGGGATCTCTATATCAAAAAATTTATGGGCATTTTTTCCGTTAAAAATAACCTGGCTTACATCGTAAACCCTCAATACCTTCTTTGCGGAATAAAAAGTATTGCCGAGTTTTTCTTTTAATTTTTCCCAAGTGCCGGCTATAACTTCCCAATAGGCATGCAGCCACCAGGGATCGCGTATCTGAAGGATTATCAGGTCCTCCCCGTAACCCGCAGGCAGATCCTGAGACATCGAGCGAGGCACCTTTGCGCTGGCAGGCGTGTAAAACTTGGTCTTCTCAACAAATACCTCCTGAGAACCCATGATTTCTTTTTTTTCTTGCCTGGCAACGGGCTTAGCCTTACGAGAAACACCTGCCTTGGCGTTTTTTCGCAATCGCCTGCCGGAAGATTTTACTTTTACTTTTACTGTCTTCTTCTTTTCAACGATCTTTTTTGCCTTTTGCTTTCTCCTGCGCACTATAGCCATAATAAATCACCTCCTGTTAACAATAAAAAGGGGGATATCCATCCCCCATGCAACAACACAATATTTTAAATATTGGTTATCTCATTTTTTGGGCTTAGGCTTGGCAGCGGCTGTTGTTAATGCCTCTTTAAGGTCATCCTCTAACTTTTCTTTCAATTTAGTGACTTTCTCCAGCTCTTCTTTCAAACTCTGGTTTACCAATTGTTCCTGCAGGAGCACTTTTTTTGTCGCCTGATGAGCTGCCTTTTCTTCTTCTAATCCTTGAGTTGTACTGCTTAGCTTCTGCTCAAGGCTGCCTCTTTCCTGAATAAACTTGGCCATCTTTTCTTCCAGATCCAGCCTGGTCACCATTTCTTTATTGTGTGCCAGCTTCTGCATGCGGTAATTATTACAGGAACCCAAGGTAGTTACAAAAAATATCGCCGTCAACACGACCAGAATCAATATCAGCTTGTTTTTTGCGCCTTCTTCCATAATCCTTTCCCCTTCCTAACTGCTATTTACTAATTATTTAAGATTTTCTTCGGGTTCACTTTCGGTAATTTTTTTGCTTTTGCTTTCCGACTCTTTCAAAAAATCATTTGCCTTTGTAAGCCGGGGCAAGATCACAACCTCTACCCTGCGGTTTGCGGCACGGCCTTCTTTCGTATCGTTTGAGCTAACCGGCTTGTATTCTCCGTAACCGATCGCCGATACGCGGTCAGGCGAAATTTCCTTCTGCTCGACGAGGTAATGCAGCACGCTGAGCGCCCGGGAAGTAGACAATTCCCAGTTCGATTTCCATCCGGAATGTTTGATCGGCACGTTATCGGTATGGCCTTCAATACCTACGCTTAATTCAGGGATATTTTCTTTTAAAACCCGGGCAACTTTATCCAGTATGGAATAGGCTTCCGGCTTGATTTTTGCCTTACCGGAATCGAACAATACATCCGCCACGAAGGTGATCACCAGCCCCTTTTCCATCATTTGTAATTTTACCTGTTTATCGTTTATTTCCTTGCTCAACCTTTCCTCAAGGAGCTTTTTTGTCTGTGTCAATTCATCGAGCTGCTGGGAAAGTTTGTCGATCTTTTCCGCATCGGTGCGCCTGCCGGTCTGAAAGATTACTGTGCAGCCTGTCAGGCATAAAGTCAAGAAGAATACGGTGATTATCTTTGCGAAAGAATCTGCTTTCATCTATTACCTCCTTGCATAGTAAATGGTAAATGCACACCGAACTATTCCCGCAGCGGGCGGGACACTTGCCCATCCGATAGGGCAAGGTGCCTTTAAGGTCGGGTGTCTTTGGAAACGTGAAATACTATAACACAAGCTATATTTTTAGTCAAGACAAAAAACCCATAATGCTAAATGAATATAGTTTCCTCTCTTGAAGAACCTACGGAAACAACCTTGACCTGCGCCTTAAGGATATGCTGAAGCCACAAGAGGTATTTTTTGGCATTCACAGGCAGGTCGCTGAATTTTCTTACTCCTGTCACAGAGCCGGTCCAGCCGGGCATCTGTTTATATACCGGCGTGACGTTCTTCAACACCTCTAAATCATAAGGGAATTCTCTTAATATCTTACCTTTGTATTTATATGCCGTACAGACACGGATTGCCTCCAGGCCGTCCAAGACGTCCAATTTCATGATCGCCAGTTCCGATACGCCGCTTAAAATAATTGCCTCTTTTACCATCACGGCGTCAAGCCATCCGCACCTGCGCGGCCTGCCGGTAGTCGCGCCAAATTCGCGGCCTTTGTTACGGATAAATTCCTGAAATCCATCTTTAAATTCAGTAGGAAAAGGGCCTTCG
Organism: Candidatus Omnitrophota bacterium; assembly: GCA_903882345.1. Classification (GTDB taxonomy): domain Bacteria; phylum Omnitrophota; class Gorgyraeia; order Gygaellales; family Profunditerraquicolaceae; genus CAIRWO01. The sequence goes on from CAIRWO010000031.1 coordinate 15,816, forward strand.
CCGACCCTGGTGGCGTATGCCTTGGCTACGCCGATGACCTTATTGATTTTTATGGGGGATATCCCTGAGCCGATGCAGGCGCCTCCTGAGATCGTCGAAGAAGAAGTAACAAAAGGATAGGTGCCGAAATCAATATCCAGGAAAGTGCCCTGCGCGCCCTCAAAGAGGATGTCTTTTTTATCGGCAATTGCCCGGTTAAGGCAACTAGTGGTGTTACAGATGTATTTAGAAAGCCTCTTGCCGTAAGCTAAATATTGCCGGTAGGTATTTTCAAAACTATAGCCGCTGTGGTTATAGACCTTGCGAAAAATTTCGTTTTTCTCCTTCAGGTTGTCCTTAAGCTTCTCCCGGAAAACGCGGGGATTCAAGAGATCGATTATCCTTATCCCGCAGCGGTTTATTTTATCGGCATAGCAGGGGCCTATCCCTCTTCCCGTCGTACCGATCCGGTGAGTCATCTTTATTTCACGCAGCTTATCTAAAATTTTATGGTAAGGCATGATCACATGCGCCAGAGACGATATTTTTAAACGGCCGCCGATGGATATGCCCGCCCGGGCCAATCCTTCTATCTCTTCAATGAGCACTGCCGGGTCGACGACAACGCCGTTACCGATATAGCAAACTTTTCCTTTGTGCAAAATTCCCGAAGGTATCAGGTGGAAGATATACTCTTTATCATCTACAACAACTGTATGCCCGGCATTGCTGCCTCCCTGATAACGGACAATGCAATCGACTTTTTCGGAAAAGATATCGATCAGTTTTCCCTTGCCCTCATCGCCCCACTGTGTGCCGACTATGACTATATTCATATGATCACGGGTTCATGGTAAATATTTTGTGCGCGATATCGGGGTGCTGCGCGATAAATTTCAGCTCATCATCAACCAGGGGTTTCTGGTTATGGACGTTGGCATAACGCACCAGTTCCAGCACCCTGGCGGCTTCTGCATCATCGACAAAAGCAACCTCCAGCTTTTCATAGACGTTGCGGAAACCTTTTATCCCGGAATATTCTCCGGCAGTGATCTTCCTTCCGGTTTCGATTATTTCCGGTTCTCCGCGGCCCAATTCTTCAAAGTCGTAGAGTTCATAATTGCGCCGGTCTTTCAAAGCGCCGTCTGCGTGTATGCCGGATTCATGCGCGAAGGCATTCGCGCCTATGCCCGGCTGGTTGATCGGTATGGGCACGCTAAAAGCATAGGAAGCGTATTTACATATTTTCCAGGCCATTTTCAGGTTTATCTGCTCATCAAGCTGGTAATCTTGCATACTGCCGGCATATTTAAGCGCCAGGATCACCGAGACTAAATCCGCATTACCTGCACGCTCGCCCATCCCGTTTACGCAGGTATTTATGTAAGCGTCTACTCCCGCGTCATTAGCTGCCTTTGCGCCGGCAATGGAATTCGCCACTACCAACCCAAGGTCGTTATGACAATGTATTTCTAGAGGTATACCGGCTGCTTCCGCCAGTAATTTTATCCGTTCGTAAATCGTAAACGGGCTGTCGCAGCCCAGCGTATCGCAATAGCGGATCCGTTTAGCGCCGGCATCTTTTGCCGCGAGAGAAAACTCAATCAGGTAATCCATACGCGTGCGCGAAGCGTCTTCCGCATTAACGCCGATTGACTCAGCGCCCAATTTATAGGCATCTTTTACCGCCTCGGTCATTTCGTTAATTACGGACTTATGGTCGAGTTTACCTTTGAATTTATGGACAATCATCTGATCAGAAGTAGAAATCGACAAATTAAGATGTTTGATCTGCGGTACCAGTTTAAAAGCGGTTCTTACGTCTTCTTTAGTCGCGCGGATCCAGCCTTCCAGCCTTATCGGCGAAAGGGCCCCGGCCTTGGCAAGCTCAAGATTGGCATTGAGGTAATTTGTCTCATGCCGCGTAACAGGAAAACCAAACTCCGACTGAAATATCCCCATTTCATTCAGGTACAAATTGATCATTGTCTTTTCAAGCTTGGAAAGACAGATCCGTGAAGTTTGCACTCCGTCGCGGTTAGTAACATCGATAAGATAGATTTTTGGTTTTGCCATGGCTTTAGCCCCTTTATTAAAAATTATTATCTATTAATAAGCTTCCTTAAATCTTCCTTCGTCGGCACACCTTCAACTAAAAACATCTCGATATTATCCACGAGATACGTCGGCCCGAAGATTATATCCCTCTCTTTGTTCAGGCTGAGATTATCCCGCAAAAGTTCTGCGCCTTCCTTGCCTTTGGCGCAGGCCGTTATTTTAGCGCTATCCATTCCAACAGCGCAATCTTCCCACCAGGTGCTCTCAATAGACTTTGCCCGGCAGCTGATATAATCGAAAAATCTGGCAGGATAATATTTCTTTACGCAAACACTGCGCAGATATTCTTCGCTTTCCGGCTTGCCCTTGACAGATTGAAATGCGCCGTCTTTTTCAATTGCTAAAAAGTGTACCGAGGGATTGAGTGCCCTTGACGCCTCTAGGATTTCTCCCGCATTCTTGCCGAATAAGCTGATGAATAAATCGAGTTTTCCTTTAATCGCCTTCTTTCCTAAAATATAAGAAACCCCGCTGTATGCGGGCTTCAGCATATAAAAATTATCTTTTTCATCTACGATCTTCCTGAGTTGCTCATTGAAGCCGTTTTCCTTTTCTGCTTCCTTGCCTAAAAGATAAATTGGAAGGGCCTTGGCACCGGTAGCATTGATTAATTTATCCGCCGCTGGAGAAGGATAATATAAGTTAGAGACCTCAAGCCCGGGAAACCGGCTCTTTAAATAATTAACTATGGGTTCGACGTTACATACCCGGCATTCCTTAGGTATAACGATTACAAGCTCTATCTTTGCGGGTTTAGTAAACTGGCAGCGGGAAGTAATATCACCGGGGTTTTGACAGCTAGCGATAAAACCTTCTTTCTGGCAGTTGGCATCAGAAAAACAGCGCGGCAATATCCCCGCCATGTCCGGATCATCATTAATTTTATCGGAAAGCCGCGGGTCCTCTGTTTTATAACTGATTATCTTATGGTCGTTTATTACAAAAGACGCCTTCCCCAGCCTTCTTCCCTGCCAGTCCGGCCTCAATAGCAGACCAGGCCCCAGCTTTGTTAACCTTTCTTTATGTATATTGCTATTACCGCTGATGATAATATTTATTTCCGGCATATCCTTTATCAATTCCAAGTCATCATCTTCTTCCAGCCCGCTCAAAAGAATAATAATATCCGTGTTTTTTTTCTTTAATTCTTCAACTGCTTTCTTAACCGCTGTTTTAGGATCGATAAATTTAAGGTTGCCTGCCTTTTGCGAGAGGGAAGTTGCCGTTACGCCGATGATGCCGATCCTGGTTCCGGAAATATCCTTGATCACAAAAGGAGCGATCTTCTGCAAATCTATATTACAAGAAATAAAAGGCACTTTTATGCCGGCAGCGCGCAGCTCAAGTAATTCTCTCCCGAAATTAAACTCATCGTTACCTATGGCAGCAGCATCATAATGCATCATCTCCATTGCTTTAAGATTTACCAACGTCCGCTGCATATCAAGCTGGGCATTCTGGCTTTCCGGATCGTGTAACCCACCGGCAAAGAAGCTGCCTGAGTCCAAAACCAGGGCATCGGGGTTAGCTTTTTTTAATTCCTTGATTAGGGTAGCCCTGCGGCTAATGCCGCCGTCCGGCTCAAACGGGCAATGGCAGGGATAAAGCATCGCATGTGTATCGCCGGTGTAGAGGATGGTTATTTCTTTGGCATAGCAGTTAAAAGTAAAAAACAAAAAGCAAAAAACCCAAAATAAAATTTTGACTTTTGAATTGTATTTTTTACTTTTACCTTTTTCATTTTACTTTCCTCTCTCATATCCTGATGATCTTCACTTCCAAAACGTTTTCCGTTTTTCTTATTTTATCCAGCAGCTCTGCGGAAATCGGGCTGTCCACATTCAACACGGAGATCGCCTTGCCGCCGCGCTCCTGACGGCCGAAGGTCATTGCCGCAATATTAATATTATGCTTACCCATCAGCGTGCCTAAATTACCGATAATACCCGGCCGGTCCCAATTCTGCATCACGATCATCTCTCCGGCGGGGGTAACCTCCATATAACTCCCGTCGATCTTGACGATCCGCGGCTGCTTGTTGGCAGAAAGCGTGCCGCAAATCTTTCTTGACTCTTTATCCGTCCTTATTTCCAGTTGTATAAGAGTTACGAATTCGCCTTCTTTAGGGGATTTTGCTTCTCTGACGTTTATCCCTCTTTCCCGGGCAAGGCTTACGGCATTGATAAAATTCACCGTTTCTTTCAGGATCGGCGAGAGTATCCCTTTGACCAGCGCCATAGTCAGCGGGCTTAAATTATATTGGATGATTTCACCGCTGTAAGTTATGTTCAATTCCTGAAACCTGCCCTCAACCAGCTGGCTGGAAAACATCCCCAGCTTTTCCGAGAGATTAATATACGGCTCCAAGATATTGCATACCTCCGCCTCAAGACAGGGATAATTTGCCGCGTTGCGGATACCTCTTCCTAAAAGCGCATCGCGGACGATCTCCGCCACCTCGATCGCAACGTTGACCTGCGCTTCTTCCGTGGAAGCGCCCAGATGCGGGGTAGTAATGATATTGTCGAGTTTTAAGAGTTCGCTGTCCGGCGATAGGGGCTCTTTTTCAAAAACGTCCAAGGCAGCCGCGGCAACCTTGCCTTCCTTAATAGCCGCCACGAGCGCCGCCTCATCAATGATGCCGCCGCGCGCGCAGTTAATTACGCGCACGCCTTTTTTCATCGCCGCAAATTCTTTCGTAGAGATCATATGCCGGGTTTCTTCAGTAAGCGGCGTATGCACGGTAATATAATCCGAACGCTCGAACAAATCTTTTAATTCCACGATTTCCACGCCCAGGCTTTCGGCAACTTCCCGGGAAAGGAATGGATCAAAGGCAAGCACTTTCATCCCAAAGGAAAAGGCCCGTTTTGCCACTTCGCTGCCGATCCTGCCGAACCCGACAATACCCAAAACCTTGGTATATAACTCCACTCCCATAAATTTGGAACGTTTCCATTCGCCTTTCTTGGTCGAAACATTTGCCTGCGGGATATTCCGGGAAAGCGATAAGATCATACTCAGCGTATGTTCTGCGGTAGAAATAGTATTACCCGCGGGGGTATTCATTACGATGATGCCTTTTTGCGTGGCGGCATCCAGATCGACATTATCCAGCCCTACGCCGGCGCGGCCGATCACCTTTAATTTATCCGCCGCGTTGATTATTTCGCGGGTAACCTTGGTCGCGCTCCTGACGATCAGGGCGTCATAGTCTTTAATCACCCCCTTAAGCGCTTCCGGTTTTAATTCGGTATTGACATCAACCTGGAACTGCCCGGCGTCTTTGAGGATTTTTAATCCTTCTTCGGATAATGCGTCGCTGACTAATATCTTAATCATTTATAAGCCTCCCCTTACCTTTATTTATTATTTCAGGAACACCTCCTGCGCGGCCTTAACGCCGGCAGCAAGATCGAATTTATAACCCATCTGCTTCAGAACCTTTTCCAAACAGGAAATACCTACGATAATGTCGAATTCTCCGATATAGCCCATATGGGCAATGCGAAAGATCTTACCTTTCATCTCCGACTGGCCGCCGGCAATGGTTACGCCGTAAGTATCGCGCATAACCTTGACCAGTTTTTCGCCATCAATGCCCGCGGGTACTTTTACTGCCGTAACTACGTCGGAAGCGGCATCCGGTGCGAATAACGCCAGGCCCAACGCCTGCATTGCCGCTCGCGTTGCTTCTGCCATTTTGGTATGCCGGATGAATATGTTTTCCAGCGTATCCTGACGTATTATTTTCAATGCTTCTGCCAAGGCAATAACCAGTGATATTGCCGGCGTAAACGGCGTATCGGTTTTTTCCATCGCCTTTTTGGCGACTTTCAGATCAAAATAATATTTCGGGCATTTTGCGGCATCGATTTTGCCCCATGCCTTTTTGCTCACGGAAACGAATGCCAGCCCCGGCGGCAACATCAGGCCTTTTTGCGATCCGGAAACGCATACGTCAACTGACCAGGCATCGGTTTTTAAATCAACGGCACCCAGGCCGCTGATCGCATCTACGACCAGGACCGCATCAGAGCCTTTCACGACTTCCCCTATTGCCTTAATGTCATTGCTTACGCCGGTGGAAGTCTCGCACAAAGTAGTAAATACGGCTTTTATCGCCGGGTTAGCCTTTAACTTTCTTTCGATTTCCCGGGGATCAACTGCTTTACCCCATTCTACCTTGATAACTTCAGGCTTAATGCCGTAGGCAGAACAAAGTTCAGTCCATCTCTCGCCGAATTTTCCGCCTTCCACGGTTATTGCCGTATCGCCGGCCGATAATAAATTGACTACCGCAGCCTCCATCGCGCCTGTTCCCGAAGCAGTCAGGATCATCACATCGCCGCTAGTCTGAAAAACGTATTTTAAGCCATCAGTAACTTCCTTCAATACCGCCTGGAACTGCGGCGTGCGGTGATGGATTATCGGCCTGCTTTGAGCCTCGCAAACTTCCGGGGGCAAAGGCGTAGGGCCGGGTGTAAGCAGATAATTCTTTTTCATGTTGAACTCCTCCAAAATTTTTATCTTTTAACTTTTAACTTTTCTTTTTGCCTAGTGGAACTACCCCATCGATCAGGCCGTAATCTTTTGCTTCCTGGGCAGACATAAAATAATCCCTGTCCGTATCTTTCTGAATTTTTTCCAAAGTTTGGCCGGTATGGGCAGAGAGGATCTCGTTGATTTTATCGCGCAGCTTTAAAATCTCATTTGCCTGAATGGAGATATCTATTGCCGCACCCTGCACCCCGCCCCATGGCTGATGGATCATCACACGGGAATTCGGCAGGGCAAAACGTTTGCCTTTTGTGCCGGCAGACAAAAGTACCGCGCCCATGCTTGCGGCCTGGCCGACGCAGTAGGTTGCCACTTCACATTTTAAGAACTGCATCGTATCGTATACGGCAAGGCCGGCAGTAACTGACCCGCCGGGAGAATTTATATAAACATTTATGTCTTTAGCGGGATCTTCCATCTGCAGGAAAAGCATCTGTGCAATGATCAGGTTTGCCACGAAATCATCAATCGGCGTGCCGATGAACACGATGCGGTCTTTTAAGAGCCGGGAATAAATATCATACGCCCGCTCATAGCCGCGGCTGGTTTGTTCGATCACCATAGGAACTAACGTCTGCATCCTTACGTCCATAATACACCTCCGCTTAGCTAGTTTAAGACAATTCTTTCCAATCTGCTTCTTTTAATAAAAATTCCAAGACCCGCTGCGGCATATGGTCATCAAGCGGGATATTTTCTTTCCTGGCGATCTCGGATAATACCAGATAAATCTTAACCTGTTTTTTCGCCTCCGGGGCGAGTTCTTCTGTAATGGTTTTTTCCCGCCCGTCGATCTGTTCCCGCGGTATGCCTTTTAAGGCCATATCAAGCTTGGCCTGCCTGACCATTTCCTGCAGCTGCCGGTTGACCATCGACTGAGGTATCTTAAAATCAAGGCCATTGGTTAAATTCTCAATTACCTCGTTCTCGATCCTTTTATGCTCCTGGCTCTGCTTCTGTATATACACCTGTGTCTCTACGAATTTTTCCAACGCTGACAAGCCGGGGTAACCGAGGCTGCGGGCAAAACCATCGTCTACCGTATCCAGCTTCCGGGACTCCTTAAGAGAATCCACAAAACGTTTTATCTCATCAAGAGCAACTTCGATTTTTTTGTAGCCGATCTTTATTCCCTTATAATCCTTAATATTAATTTCAGGGCTTATCTCTACGCCGGCCTTAAACGACAAGGTGTTCCTGTCTAATTTTACATCGGTTATATCAGGCATATCGATGACGTCGAGCGATTCCTTTTCTATTGCCCTGCTGTAAATTTCCGGTATTAGTTCTTTTAGGACAAATTCATTGGCAGCGGAAGAAAAGTTCTTTTCCAGGATATCCCGCGGCACGTGCCCCGGCCTGAACCCTGAGACCTTAGCTTCCTGGTTGAACTTTTTGAACGCCTCTTCAAATTTATTCTTTACGATATCCCCATTGACTTCGATGTTGATTTCCCGCTTAGTTGAATCAATCTTCTTAACTTCTGTTTTCACCCCGCCCTTCCTTTCTTATCTATTCTTAATTACCCCATCATTCCTTATGATTACGCAAATGCATATTTATTTAGGAAAGGCGGGGTCTCCTTTAAGCCATTTTACATCCTGAATTTTTCACCAAGATAAATTTCCCGCGCTTTGGAATTATTGATTAATTCCTCGGCAGTGCCGGAAATCAAGATCCTGCCATCGGCGATCAAATATGCCCTGTCGGTGATCGAAAGGGTCTCTCTCACGTTATGGTCGGTAAGCAGGATCCCCAGGCCCTTTGCCTTCAATTCCTTAATGATTTCCTGCGCCTCGCTGACGACGATAGGATCGATCCCGGAAAACGGCTCGTCCAGCAGGATAAACGAAGGGTTGGTAACCAAAGCACGGGTGATCTCCAGCCTTCTTCTCTCGCCGCCGGAAAGCGTATACGCCTTATTTTTCCTCAAGTGTGCGATGTTCAACTCGCCCAGCAGGTTGTTCAACCTTTCCTGCCGCTGGCGCGGGTTTAAAGGCATTGTCTCAAGGACTGCCATGATATTATCTTCCACGCTGAGCTTACGGAATACCGACGGCTCCTGCGCAAGGTAACCGATGCCGAAACGCGCGCGCTCATGGATCGGACAGGAGGTTATTTCCTGATTATCAAAAATTATCTTGCCTTTGTTCGGCTGGACGATCCCGACAACCATATAAAAAGTAGTGGTTTTTCCCGCGCCGTTGGGCCCAAGAAGTCCAACGATTTCACCGCGCTTTACCAGTATATCTACGCCTTTGACTACCTGCCTGCCGTCATAAGACTTACATAAGTCTTTAGTTTCCAGAAGGTACATCCGTCTTCTCCGTGGAATAAAGTATCAATTTCGGCTTTCCTGAAAGGGTAATTTTATTATCCAAAGCAGAATAGATCGCTTCATCGCTGTAAGAAACATTCGGGCCCTTTACGATCCTTACGTTTCCGTGCGCGACAATCTTATCGATCTTACTGTTGGCCATCCCGGGTTTATTTTCTTTGTTTTCGCTATTTTTGTTTCCGCTATTGCGGTTAAAATAAACATCCATCCTGTCGCTATAAATCTGCGAATCTTGCCGGTCTACCTTGACATTATTATTAAACGTAGCAAAATTTTTTTCGTAATCTATGGAGAGCGGGCCGTCGCAGGTAATGATTACCTTGTCGGCCCCCGCGGCCGATTCTTTATCTTTATCTTCTTCTTTACCTTTTTCTTTTGCCGGCAGGATCTGCACCTTTACTTCTTTTTCCAGGCTGACCTTACTAAGAGCAGGTTTACCTGTTGCGCCCATCGCCTCGGCAATCATATTATCCCTGACGATATTAACCTTATCTTGCGTGGCGACAACGTCGTTTTTTCTATCCCAATCAAGGGAATCAGTGGTAAGCTTTGCCCCGGAGTCGGTAGTAATTACCACATCCTGCTCAAGATGGACCTTTCCTTCCGCTTTATTAAAATCTCCTCTATCGGCAGTAAGCCTGATATTTTCATCACCATACATATTTCCCGTGATTTGCTTAAGCTTGATGCTATCGGCAAAAATATCCGCGGTCTTACCGGCAATATCCCAGGTCTTTTTACCTCTTTCGCCATAACCGGCTATGGAAAAATCATTGATCTGCTGGTCGGAGTCTGCCGCCGGCGGCAGGCCTTCGGCAAACAGGTAATTAAAACTTGTCAAAACCGCAAAAATCGTAAGTGCTAATCTTAGAGGATCACGCTTCATAAAACTTGACCAGCTTTTCCCACTGCCCTTGAGACTTAAGGATCAATTCCGCGACCTCCCTGACCGCGCCCCTGCCGCCTAATTTTAGCGTTACATAAGAGGCAACCTGTTTTATCTCCGGACAGGCGTTGAACACTGCCACGGGAAATCCGACGCGCTTCAAGAGCCCCAGATCAACCATATCGTCGCCTACAAAACAAACTTCTGAAGCCGTAAGGTTATATTTATGCAAAATTTTTCCCAGCACGGAGGTCTTAGGGGATACATCCGCAAATACCTCGGCAACATGCATGTCGCGCGCACGCGGCTTGATCGCGCGCGAGCCCTTGGCAGTAATCAGTATCGTTGCTATGCCTGCCTTCTTCAATAGATAAACGCCCATGCCGTCATGGACGTCGAAAAATTTCATGTCGCGGCCCCGGCTGTCATAGATGATACGACCGTCGGTAAGAACGCCGTCTACATCCAATAATAACAGCTTAATTTTTTTAGCTTTTTCTAAAATATATTCATCCACAGTTAAACCAGCCCCGCCTTCAACAGATCCTGAACATCTAAAAGCCCTACAGGACAGCCTTTAGCATCGACTACCGGCACCTCGTCGATCTTTTTTTCCTTTAAGATGCGCATTGCCTCTGCCGCCAGCATCAGGGGCTTAACAGCCGTAGGGTTCTTTGTCATCACCTCTTTTACTCTGCGCTGGGATAAATCCGGGTCTTTTTCCAGATGACGGCGTAAGTCTCCGTCAGTAAATATGCCCTTTAGCCTGCCGTTTTTATCAACCACGGAAGCGCTGCCTGCGCGGCCTTCAGTGATTTTAACCAATACTTCGGATATCTTTTTATTTTCGTTTACCACGGGATTATTGCTGCCCTTGCGCATAATATCTTCTACCTTAAGCAGCAGGCGTTTGCCAAGGGCGCCTCCCGGATGATAAAAGGCAAAATCCTCTTCCTTAAAACCTTTTAATTCCAGCAGGCAGACTGCCAGCGCATCGCACATCGCCAGCATTGCCGTAGTTGATGCCGTAGGTGCCAAGCCCAGCGGACAGGCCTCTTTTTTTACCGCGGTGTCTAAAACTACGTCGCTGTAACGGGCCATCAGCGACTTTGTATTGCCGGTAAGAGAAATGATTTCAGCGCCGATCTTCTTTAACACCGGCAAGAGTTTCTTTATCTCTTCGCTATCCCCGCTGTAAGAAAGAATTATTACTATATCGTCTTTGCTAACCCTGCCCAGATCACCGTGGATCGCCTCGGCAGAATGCAGGAACAGGCTCGGCGTTCCCGTGGAAGAAAGCGTTGCGGAAAATTTCTGGCCGATAATGCCGGTCTTACCCACGCCGGTAATAACCACCATGCCCCGGCAGTTAAAGATATGCTTTACCGCCGCCTGAAAATCCTTATTTATGCTCTTTTTCAAGCCGCTGACTGCCTTTGCCTCGATATCAAGGACCGCCCTTGCTCGCCTTAAAACATTTATTTTCATAACGCCTTCCTGATTTTTTTTACCTGCCGCAAAATGTTCTCCAGGTCCTTAAGGTTGATCATATTCGGGCCATCGCAAAGCGCTTTATCGGGATCAGTATGCACTTCTAAAAACAGGCCATCGCAGCCAAAGGCAACTGCTGCCCGCGAAAGCCCTGCCACAAATTCCCGCTGACCGCCGGAACAGGAACCTTTCCCTCCCGGTAGCTGCACGCTGTGAGTCGCATCGTAAATAACCGGATAGCCAAAGTCCCGCATGATTTTTAAAGCCCGAAAATCAGAAACAAGGTTGTTATAACCGAAAGAAACCCCCCGTTCGGTAATCAGGATATTCTTATTGCCGGTGGATTCGATCTTTTGGATTATCGGCAGCATATCCCAAGGCGCAAGGAACTGGCCTTTTTTAATATTTACTGCCTTGCCCGTCTTTGCCGCGGAAAGCACAATGTCTGTCTGGCGGCATAAAAGCGCCGGGATCTGAATAATATCCAGAACCTCTGCTGCCGCGTCGATCTCTTTTTGGCAGTGGATATCGCTTAATACGGGGACATTGAGATTAGCCTTTATTTTACTTAATACCACCAGCCCCTTCTTTAATCCCGGCCCGCGGAAAGAGTTTATCGACATCCGGTTTGCCTTATCAAAGCTGGATTTAAAAATAAACGGGATATCTAATCTTGCGGCAATCTCCTTTATTTTCTTTGCGCTTTCCATACATGCCGATTCGGACTCGATAACGCACGGCCCGGCAATCAGAACAAGGGAATTTTTATCGCCGATACTTATATTTCCTACCTTTATTTGCCTCATCTTTATAACCTCAACCTATATTTTATGCGCCTCTAAATATTCTTTTACCTTTTCTAAATCCGCAGGCGTATCCACGCCGATGGTTTCGTGTTTTGTCTCCAGCACCTTTATCCGGTAACCTTCTTCCAACACGCGCAGCTGCTCCAGCCGCTCGGTCTTCTCAAGCCTGGATACCGGCAGGTTCTTATAAGTGAAAAGAAAATCTTTTGTGTAGCCATAGAGCCCGATATGCTTATAATAAACCAGCTCATTAGCCTCGGAATTTTCCGGATAATACGGTATTGCCGCGCGTGAAAAATACAAAGCAAAATTATTCTTATCTACAACAACCTTGACTACGTGCGGGTCGTTTATTTCTTTCGGATCCTCGATTTTTTTCATTAGGGTAGCCATGGAGATTTTAGGATCATCCAAAAGCGCCCTGCCTACTGCCTCGATCATCATCGGGTGGATCAACGGCTCATCCGCTTGAATATTTATTACCGCCTTTACCTCAAGAGGGTTTATAACCTCAATGATCCTGTCTGTGCCGCAGATATGGGCCTTGGCAGTAAATACCACCTTTGCGCCGAAGCCCTTGGCAACCGCGGCGATCCTTTCGTCGTCGCAGGCAATGATTACGTCATCCAAAATTAAGGCCTGCTTTGCCCGTTCCCAAACGTGTTGTATCATGGGCTTACCGGAAATATCCGCAAGCACCTTGCCTTCGAAGCGCGTGGAAGAATACCTTGCCGGTATTACACCGATAACATTCACTCCCCGCCCTACCTTTCTATTATATACCCCACCCTCTTATTAAGGGCGGGGAACCAGCCTCTCGGTTAATTCTTTTATTGTGGTTGTGGCAGTCCCTAACTTTCCGACCACGATGCCGGCGGCAAAATTAGCAATGTAAGCGGCTTCGGGCTTGGTTGCGCCGCAGGCAAGCGCTAATGTAAATACGGCAATTACCGTATCCCCGGCGCCGGAAACATCAAA
>CAIRWO010000032.1 GCA_903882345.1 Candidatus Omnitrophota bacterium
GCAGACCTGCAGGACATCCACAATAGAAAAGCCTTTATGGGTTATTGCTTCTTTAAAAATTTTCTTCAGTAATTCCATCCCGTGCGATGTTCCCCGGCCGATGAACCCCGCGCCGCTGGCAAGCATTAGTTCCAGTGGGTTTATCGGCGCTTCTTTTGTGCCGACGGGTGTCGAGCGGCCCTTAAAACCCAACGGGGAGGTCGGCGTATATTGGCCGGTAGTCAGGCCGTAGACGCGGTTATTATGGATGATCATCGTGATATCCACGTTGCGTTTTGCCGCAAAGATTAGGTGCTCTAAACCTTCGCCATAAGCATCTCCGTCTCCGGCAAAGCCAATCACCTTTAAATTAGGCCGGCTGATCTTTATTGCGCTGGCTGCCGGCACGACCCTGCCATGCAGGGAATAAAAACTGTTTGCGTTTATATAATCGACGATCTTGGCATGGCAGCCGATACCGGAAAGCAAAACCACGTTTTCCAGGCCCAACCCTTCTTGCGCCAAAGACAAAAGTACTGACTTAATGGCATTGAGTATGGCGAAATTTCCGCATCCAGGGCACCAGGTGTTTACGGCGTAAGTATTTAAGTTCGTATCATTCATTTTAGCGCCATTTTTATCTTTTCTTCCAGCTCGTTTAATTCAAACGGCCTGCCGTCGTATTTTAATATCCGCCTGTCAACCTGAAACCCGAAGCGGCTGAGTAAATTCGGCAGCTGGCCGGTTGCGCTGTTTTCTACGCAAACCAGCGTCTTAACGCCTTCTAAGGCAGCCTTAAACTGCGTAACGGGGAACGGCCAGAGTACCTGCGGTTGAATCACCTTTAATCCCAGGCTGACCGCTGCTTCGATACAGACGCCTTTATTTGAGCCCCAGCAAAGAATCGCCGTAGACGAGTTATCATTGCCATAGACGCCTACTGGCTTATAATTCTCTAATTCCTGCGCCAGGTACTTTTCTTTGCGTAGCCGCTTCTCCTGCATCTTGGATGTAACCTGCGGGTCTTCGCTAGTAATCCCATATTCGTCATGTTCATAACTATTTATTTTAATCACCGCGTCTTTATCTGGGGCAAAGGCCAAAGCGGATACACCGGTTTGCGTATCAAGATACCTCTTATATTGGCCTTGCCTGTCCCATAAAGGAATTTTTTCTTCTTGGGGCAGGCCTACGGCATTAATATCAAAGCTATAAGTGCCTTCCGCAAGAGTTTTATCCGTTAAAATAATTGCCGGTATCTGGTACTTGGAAGAGATATTTAATGCTCTTGCCGACCAGAAATATGCCTCTTCAGCGTCACCCGGAGCAACCACAAAACGGCTAAATTCACCCTGTCCGGCACTTAAAACAAAAAGCAGCTCGGTCTGTCCGGTATAAGTCGGCAGGCCCGTGCTTGGCCCGCTCCTCTGGCCGACGATAATTGTTACCGGAAGTTCCGCCATCCCGCTAAGACTCAGTCCTTCGGTCATCAGGCAAAATCCGCCTCCGGAAGTTCCCACGGCAACCTTATCGCCGGTATAACTAGCTCCCAGGGCCATAAGTATTACGCTAATTTCGCTTTCCGGATGGATTACTTTCAGGGCAAATTTATCCGCGAGGCCGGCCAAAAAATGCAGGATACCGGAAGACGGGGTCATCGGATAAGCAATATAAGTCTTCAACCCCCCTGCCAACAGGCCCAATCCGATAATTTCATTACCGCTAACTAGCGGCAGGTTTTCTTTTCCTGTGGAAACTATTTTGATTGCTGAACAAATTATAAATTCTTTCATTTATTTTTTAAAATTTGATAGCTTAATAAGGGAAATAGAACAAAAAAGAGGGAGAGCCTTCGCTTTTCCCCCTTCCTTTCGGTTATAGCAGAGCCGCAAACCGTTTTATTTAAAACTCTCAATAAATTTATCAA
>CAIRWO010000033.1 GCA_903882345.1 Candidatus Omnitrophota bacterium
AATCGAAATTCTCAACACTATACATAAATTCGATGAGCTGCTCCATTTGCCCTTCGCAGTTTAAAGATAATTGGAACTTTCTTGCTTTGTCTTTTTCGGTTTTTACCCCTGCCGACTTCATGTCTACAATATAGAGTGAACTCTTATTGGCTAAATTTTCAATTTCCTTTAGGAAAGAGGTAATCGCTTCTTCATCCGATTCCGGATTGCTAAGATAGGAGGCGTATTTTTTTGTTTCTAGGATAATCCTCTCCTCTTGAGATAATACGCGCAGGTCCTGCGTAATTCCTGTCTCTTTTTCTTTTATTTCCTTATTCAACGATATGACTTTAGAATAAACCGGATATATTACCAGCTTGTCCAAAACCACCAGGAACAAAAACAGGCAAGTAACATAGAGAATGGCCTTTTCTCTCTTTGATAAGCCGGAGAGGGTTTTAAAGAGAAGCTGCAGCTGCGGCTTAAACATCATGTTTTGCCCTTGCCTTCCTGGAAACCGCCTATTTCAAAGTCAGTGACGTCTTTGTCGCCTTCTTTCCTTTTGGTGGTATATTTACTTTTTACTTCTTTGAAATATTTCGATTTTTCAAGGTCCTCGACAAAGGTAAATACCGCCGACATCGACTCTGCCGTGCCTCTCAGCGAAAATTTACCCTGTTCGTCGAACCTCACATCGCTTAACTGTATTTCCGGATTGACAATATTATATAATTCAGTCAATACCTCCAAGGGGTACCCGCGTGAGGCTAAATAGTTTTTTATCCGCCCTATCTTATCAAAATCACCTTCCAGTTTTTTTGCCTCTTCGTTTAAGCTGTGGTATTTGTCGTTTATTTTCTTCAGGTACAATCCTTTAAAATAAATACCCGTCACCAGTATAAAAAAGACAAGAACAAAATTTGTCAGGATGAGGACCCCCGTCTTAATCAGCTCTTTACCTCTTTCCTCAAGCGACTTTCTCAGCTTTATTTCCTCGGGAACAAGGTCAACTTTTAATTTATCCCAAGATAAAAGCGCGGAAATAATATGCAGAAAAGACGATTGTTTAACCAAAGAAGCAGACCTCGCCGCCTCAGGCGCGATAGGGGCATTTTTCAGATAAGGCAAAACCTTAACGGTCAGGTGCATGCTGTTGTTCAGCGTAGCCTCCAGTTCCCTGACCTGTTCTATCGCGCCGGTAAGGATAAGTATGTTGGGCATCTTTTCTATATCTTCGTTCTGGTAAGCCTCGAGCGAACGTAATATCTCTTCAGCGAATTTTACCTCATAGGTTTTGCTTTCAGACAAAAGGTGATGGGTTCCGATAGGTATACTTCTGACAAATATCGGCTTGTTTTTAAACCCTATTATAAAATCGGTATGATTTTCGTCGATATGCAGGATATTTACCGGCGGGTCGCTGTTTTCCAGCCTCAGCGCCCTCGTGACAAATACAACAAGCCCTTCTGCGGCAAGAAGAACCCTTTCCAGTTTAAGGCCGGCCTTATCAAGTATCTCCAGGTGCTTCTTTACCGCACTGCGCGCGATAATCACAAGAAGGATCTTAGTATAACTGTTTTTATAAGTGCCGATTTCAATGTAATCGGCAATTATCTCATCGCGGGAATAAGGAGTATGCCTGCCTGCCTGCAGGCTGATAATCTCTTTTATTTCCCGCGGGTCTGTAGAAGGTATTTCAATATTCTTTGTGATCACCGCATGGGAGGGGATTACGCTGATTACGCCGGGGCCCTTAGCCTTGAATTCCGTGGCCGTAGCCCTGACGGCGTTGGAGATATCGTCACTGGTCAGGCCGCTGGTATTACGGGTCAATATTCCGGCTATTTCCATTTTGTTCAAGGAAATAACCGCATGGACGAATTTAAGGTTATCGCTGCTGAAGTCTACGCCGATTAGTTCCTTATTAACGATAGCAGTGAATTTCTTAATATTTATTCCCAGCATCAAGGCTCCCGCCAATATACAATTTTTCCGTTGCGGTTTAGGATACAATGCATTTCGTTTACGGTGCTACTGTTATTCAATTTAATTCGGCAATCAACCGAAAAAAATCCGGACGACTTAGTAGCCAGGCACTGGTTAGCTACCGCGCTAAGTTGCGCAATTTCACTGGCGCTTAAATGCCCGAACTGACTGAGTTGCGGCACGATATCAGAACCCTGGTTAAAAACATTATCATCGGCAGTACCAGTAATCCCGTCCTCGCCCGCACGGAAAGCGACAATCTTGTTTATAATATCCTCGCTTAATCCCAAAGCCGATAATACAACTTTCGAGGCAGTGTTAATGTTAATCCTGCCGTCGCCATAGATTGTAACATAATTCCTGATTTTGCCGAATATATTTTCATCCATACCCTTAACCAGAAGAAGCTCTTCCAAAACTTCCAATGCGGCGTTCTTTGCCTTGTAAGGATAAGGCAGGCTTAAGTAGTAAGAATCTTCTGCGCTGCCGAAAGGTATGGTTAAAGCATTATCGGCATCACGCCAATCAATAATAGAGGCGGCTAATTCCTGCGCTTGCGCTTCGTTGTAATTAAGCACAAGCATAAAAAGCCGCTGCAACATCTGCAACATATCCGCTTTGTTCGCATCATTTATGCTATTTATGTTAATTTTACTCTCTTCGTCAACAAGGCCGTAACGTACCTCAGGATTTCCCGATGGGGTATCTGTGTAATTATAAGAGACGTCGACTGTCCCGCCGCCTACGCTAATATCCTTAAACGCAGCGGGGTTATTACTCCATTTATCGTTCAAGCTATCATAACTCTTTACCTGCTCTTTTTTTAGTTCCGAGATTGCCTTCTTGGCCACTGCTTCGGCAATAAAACGGCACCTGTCCCGTTCATCCAGACGCTTGATCAGGCTGGCTTTCTGCCTTACTTCGTAACCAAGGATTACGGCAAAGGCGGTAAGCAGGCAAAGAGACCAGAGCACAAGCATCAGTATACTGCCGCGGCCTTTAAGCCGTGGCCGGGATGCCGACTGTCTGTATGAACTTGCGTATTTGACTGCCATCTGCGATCTCCAACTCTATCTTTACCGCAAGAGGAATATCATCCTTTGTCCACTCCTCACGCCAAAGGTATTCTTTGGTATTTTCATCAAAAATACAATACTGGAATTTTACGGATTTTATATTATTCAGGGACTGAATAAGGCTGCCTTCCCCGCTGCCGCCGGAAACCTGGGAATAATCGTCCTGCTGCCGGTTTAATACCTCTGCCTGCGGGTCATAAGAATAAGTTACCCGTCCGACAGTGGTTTTCTGCAAGCGGGGGCTGTTTATTACGGTGGCAAATTCTAACGACGTTACGCTGCCGGAAAATCTTATGGCGCTAAATTTGAAACTATTCTTCAAATCGCGGGAAAATTTATCGAAAAAGATAGAAACGTCTTCCTGGGGCAGCCGCTTATTAATCCTTTGCCAAATTTTTATACCATTATTAAAAACGGCATACATCGCCAGTGAAACCACGGATAAGAGGACAACGACAAGAAGCAGCTCGATTAAGGTGAAACTATTTTTTGAGTTTGCCTTCCGGGCTAAGCGCATCATTTTTGCTGTAGTATACAGTAGGTGTTTCTCGATAATGCAAATTCCTTTTTCCCTCTTTTCCAGGAGAGAAAAAGGTCTATTGAGTACAACCCGGTTTGCTCATCAAGCAACCCGTAATTTAAATTCCAGCTAAAAACTTTATTATTTTCTGTGAATTCACCGGCTTCCTGAGTATTAAGGGGCCCACTCTGCAGCAGCTTCGCCTCTGCCTGCCAGATCTTATCGTCTGCCCAGCTGGCGACGTTTAGATAATCAACATAATAATTGTAGGAATCCAGGGAAATGAAAAACGCATCGTATATCAATACGGTCCCCAGCGCCAGAACTGCTGCCGCAACCATTACCTCCAGAAAAGTAAACCCACTATTCCCAGTTTTTAACATCATCCGCGCTCTCAACGCCGTCTTTTCCTAAAGAATAAAGGTCGTAATCACTTGTCCGGTGCTCCCCCGGGCATTTGTATTTGTATTCCCTGCCCCAGGGGTCTATGGGTTTTTTCTCCAAATACGGCCCATGCCAGTTTGTCGCAGAGGCGGGTTTATCAAGCAGGGCATTTAACCCTTCTTCCGACGTAGGAAAACTGCCGTTGTCCAACTCATATAATTTTAAGGCGGTGGCGATATTCGCCCGGATATCCGCTTCCGCAGCGGTGGCGCGCGCCTGCTCCGTGCGGCCGGTGAGCCGCGGCATAACCATTGCTACCAGCGCGCCGATAATTATTACAACCAGCATGAGTTCAATTAACGTAAAAGCCTTTACAGCCCGTCTCTTCTCCATCGGTCCTACCTCCTGATATTCTGCCTAAAACCCGTTAAAATTATATACAATATTATCATACGCCCTTTTTCAAAAAAAACCAACTTTTAATACCCTTTCGTCTACCCCTCTTCTGCCAGGTATTTCTTCCATTCATTTTCCAACTCATCAAGGCTGCGTATATGCATCGGATAGGCAAATCTAAGCGCCTCGTCCAGCGATTTTTCATCGCGCAATTGCCGGCAAAAATCAATAAAGCCGCCTGAACCAAAACGCGTGATTAAAAAATCTACCAGCGAAACTGCCTGCAGGTAATAAGCATTTACCAGCCTGTCTCCGCTCAAAAACATTACTCCTTTTACGTTATCGTTTGTGATTACGGGAGTTACATAAACTTTACTGTCTGCCTTGATCTTTCTTACATCCAAAATCATCATTTCTTTTAAAGGCAGTATCAGGTTATCCTTATAGGCCTGTTTCGCCAGGGTCTTTACATAATCCCTTTTGAAACTTTCTGCCCATTGCGCTATGCCCTCATCCAGCCAAAGAGGGATTTCTCCCCTGAACCCCACGAAATCCCTGAAGATCAAGTGCGCCATCTCATGCGGCAGCAACGATTCCAGGAACCCCCTGCTCCAGGTATAGCTGATTATCTTCTTGCCGCGGTAATCGGCCATCCCCTGCGACCAATCCGGCTGGTTCGTTTCTTTTATAAAAGACCGGTGGTCCGGGTAGAGATAAATTCTCGCACGGTTTTCCCACGTCCAGAAATCAGAATAACGGACATACCCCAGTTCACCGGCAATTCTTTTATAATAATCTTCGCTTTTATCCAATACGCCTTTTGCAAAGTTGGCATTATCCGTAAAATAAATAACAAAATGCTCGCTTTTGAGCTCCTGCCAATTTCTCTGGGAAGCTTCCGCCGGCGGAAATGAAAGATACAAAGAAGCTAAAACACAAAG